>CALLLY010000142.1 GCA_938008205.1 uncultured Granulosicoccaceae bacterium | reverse complement strand
ACTCAATACGGAATCTCCTTTTTTTGCATAACTTATGTTATACGGATACTTCTATTCAAGAGATAGATAGAATCGGCCATTCAAGAGATAGATGGAAAAGTTCATATGTATTCTGCCTCTGGGTTTCAGGCATATCAAACCCGACTTCAATGCAATTAGATACACAATCAACCCATTTCGCTAAATTTTAATTCAATACTCATAAAATAACCAAATTCAATTGCATTAGAAGCCATTGCAAGGCGTTACCTTCATTAGCCAGGCAGATGCCTTAGCAGCAAAAACTCACTCGCCGATAAAAACATATAAATCAAAAACGAGTAGTCCAACAGGAGTATTGACTTTTATAAAAAATACTTTTTTAATCTTGCAAATTTAAAGCGAGACGACAAACATCCCTCTAATTCTCGACTCTTCAACTGCGGTCTACAACCGAAGTCCTAAGTGTTTATTACAATCAAAGACACCTCATCACGGCGACTCCAAAGGTAGCACCACATTCAAATCTCTATCCCCTCCATCACACCCGCCTCCAACCAAAAAGAAAACGTAAGCACCGGACTATCTTTAGTACGAATAGCATGCACCGCATTTGAAGGGATAAAGATCGTATCGCCCGCACGCAGTGGCAACCAACCACTATTACCTACCCGCCATTCGCCGCCATCTGTTACCGCCAGATAAACTTCATTGGGAGCATGCGAGTGATCTTTGTAGAACGTTTCCGGCCCAAACAACACGAATGCCCCCAGAGGAAAACCGCACGTGAGTGGGCCATCTGGCCCGGTGACTAATGCATGACAATAGTTGTCCAGAAATTTTTGCCCGACGGTTTCTTTGGTGTAACCCGGCGCATGTCCCCAGATCACCAGATCACTGGCGTTGTGCAGTTGCTCGATAATTTTCTGCATCGACGGATGTTGCTTGAGCAAAACCACCGAATTTAAAAATTGACAGGCAGATGGCCTGGGTACCGATTCGCAGTGCTGGTGCGGTGTGTAATGTGCATTTGAAAAATCGGGGACTTCGACTATTTTACTGCTGAGCACATCGGGGCGGGTGTTAACGGCGGCAGCAATGTTTGTCGCTAATTTTCGCAATAGTAATTCCGGCTCCATGGGCCCACTTTATACCGGATTCTCTACCGACACACTTTACGGTAGTGAGTGCCACATCACCGGGAAAGCTTTCGCCTCTTGTTCGCGGACTCGCGACTGGTAAAATGGCCGACCCGCACAGATGCTAACGCGATCTTAAAACGCACGACCAGCCAGGATTACAACCTATGAAATTAACCCGCCATTTCCTCTCTGCACTTGCTGTTACTTTTACCTTCGCTGGCAACGCATTTGCCGCTGATGACTTCCTGGGGAACTGGTCGTCCGGTGCTAAGGAAGTACTTAACATTTCCAAAGACGGCGGTTCTCTAAATGCAGTTTTTATCCGCGAAAATGTTAAAAATGAATTTGAGAAGATTCGCTTTCCCGCAACCGTGAAAGACGGTGCGCTGGTGATTTCCGGTGAGCAGGGCAACCTGTCCGCCAGATACGATGCAGAAAAGAAGCTGTTGGTTCTGGGTGGTTTAAAAGCGTTTCAAAGGCTTTCTACCGAACAGGCAGAAGCACTGATTGCCAATATCAAAAACTGATCATTTAGCACGTTGCGTTGTGGCCGTGTTTTTAATCGACATGGCCAGATACATACCTGGAATAATCAGTACCGCACCTAGCAGGTGATACCACTGTGGCGGCTCTCCCAGCACCCACCAGCCGAGCAGCCCGGTATACAAAGGCCCCAGGTACAACACCAGTCCGGCGCGCGCTGCGCCGACTTTTTGTTGCAGATAGGCGTACGCCTGGTAGGCACCAAACCCCGGCAGTATTGCGGCGATAGCGCCAATAAACAGCGCCATCGACATATCCGTTGGCAGGCCGGTAACTGCGATCTCTGCCAGCGTGAATGGCAACAACACCAACAAGCCTCCTGCCGTTATAACGGTGACTCTGGCAAACGAGCCCAGCACACTGGCACGTTGTTTAAGGACGACAGAATAGATTGTCCAGCTGATAACCGCGATGATCACCCAGATATCACCGACGGTAAAATCTACCGAAACGATGGTTTGCCACGACCCTTTAGACACCACGATCAGCACCCCTGCAACGGCAAGAAGCAGCCCGACCAGCTGCAGGCCTTTGAGCCGATCCTTCAACACCCAGGCAGAGGCAATGGCAATCAGCACAGGTGCCAGTGCGTACAGCAACCCGATGTTTAACGCCGCAGTGGTCTCTCCGCCAATATAGACAAACGCACCACAGATCCACATACCCAGCGCACCGAGAAAGATCATTTCTTTCCACTCTCGCCGCCACTGCGGCCATTCGCGACGCAGCTCTGGCCAGGCAAATGGCAACATGAGACAAAACGCCATAGACCAGCGCAAAAATGCCAACAGATGTGGCGCGACAATACCAGGCGCATAACGCGCAACCAGATAGTTTGCAGACCACATTGCCGGTGTAATGATAATAAGCAGCAGTGGTAAGCGACCGATGGAAGAAAGTGGCAAGGGAGTACGGAACCTGTGGTGATTTATAGTGCGGGTGGCTATGATGAACTTAATGGAGTCGTGGGCCAAGGTAATGGAAGGCAGGTCGCTCCCCCAAACCTACTGACCGCACCCTATCACATGACACGCAAGTGCATTAATCGGCTGACCTGTAATTAACGCAAATACGAAACAGCCGGTTGCCGGCAACCCGCAACGCCCGCTACTGGGTATTGCATTGAAAATAGCGTCGATCTGTTTGTTTGTGGTGATGATGATCGCGATCAAGCTGTTGCACAATGACATTCCAATTGGCGAGGTCATCTTTGCCAGATCGCTACTGGGAATAGCGGCAGTCATTGGTGTGTACAAGTTGCGCGGTCAGTTTGCCGGCCGCTTTGTGATTGGCTCGGTCAGGGCACACAGCTACTGGGCTTTTTCAGCCGCTACCGCCATGGTGATGTGGTTTATCTGTATCACTCTTATTCCACTGCCAGAGGCCACCGCGATCGGATTTGTTATGCCGCTGCTGGTGGTGGCGATGGCCTTTTTTATTCTTGGTGAGACTGTCAGGGTTGTGCGCTGGATTGCCATCCTTACCGGTTTGGCGGGTGTGTGCATAATTGTCTGGCCGCGTCTTGGCGTTGGCGCCAACTACGGTTCGGCATCGGCGATTGGTGCTGCTCTGGCGTTGGGTGCGGCGCTGTTCTGGGCACTGGCGCAGGTGCTGCTGCGGCGCCTTACACAAACAGAAACCAGTGGCTCGGCTGTGCTGAGCTTTTCTATCGCCACCATGCTGATCTCATTGCTCAGCCTGCCTTTTGGATGGGCACTGCCCACCGCCAGCCAGTGGGGGCTGATCTTGCTGTGTGGCGTGGCCGGCGGCTTTGGACAATTGTGCATTGCCGAAAGCCTGCGCTTCGCCGAGGCCTCGGCACTGGCGCCGTTTGAATACCTGGCGTTTCCAATTGCCAGTCTGGCTGCGATCGTGTTTTTTGATGAGTTTCCAGACGCGCATATCTGGTATGGCCTGCCGCTGGTGGTGGCCGGCGGGTTACTGGTTATTTTTCGGGAGCATCAGCTGAGTAAAAAAGCCGCACAGCAATAGACGTAACCCTGCGGTTTGCGCTAAGTTCACCCGGTATTATCCGATCAGCCACGGAATCTCACCCGCAATGCCAAACATTACACTCGTAAACAAGAGCGTTCTGCTGATTGTTGTCGCGGGTATTTCTGCGCTGTTTTTCGGCATTATTGGTCGATTTCTGGAAGCCATTTTTCTTGCAGGGCTATTCAGCGCAGTGTGCTACCCGCTGTATCGATGGTTTCTGAACCACACCGGTCAACGCCAGGCCATCTCTTCACTGGCAACGATGTTTCTGGTGCTGTTCTTTATCATTATTCCCGTATCAATTATTGCCACCATCGTGATTGGACAGGCGACAGACTTTGCCACTACCGCCATCCCGTGGATTCAAAACCTCGCTAATGAACCGGGGATAATCACCACTCAGCTCGAGAAGCTGCCGTTTTACGAACGCCTGCTGCCATTTCGCGATCTGCTTACCGAACGCGTAGGTGGTGCATTGGTGAGCGTGAGCAGCGCCGGGGTCGGCCTGCTGCAGTCGGCGACAGTCGGCACCTTCAATGCACTTCTCACCGGGCTGTTAGTGCTGTACAGCTTCTTTTTCTTTTTGATGGACGGCGGCAAGCTGATCCAGCTGATTTTGTACTACCTGCCACTGGACGACAAAAACGAACAACTGCTGCTGAATCGATTTCGCAGCGTGACCATAGCCACGCTCAAGGGCACCGCCGTGATCGGTTTTTTACAAGGGGCATTAGCAGGTATGGCACTGTGGTTTGCAGGGGTACCCAATGCGATGTTCTGGAGCGTCACCATGATGCTGTTGTCGGTTGTACCGGGCATTGGTGCCGCACTGGTATGGATACCGGCCTGCCTGTACCTGGCAGCCAGTGGCAAGCTGGCGGTTGCTGCCGGCCTGTTTGCCTTTTGCGGTTTGCTGGTTGGCAGCATCGATAATGTTCTGCGCCCCAAGCTGGTTGGCTCTGATACGCAGCTGCATGAACTGATGATCTTTTTCAGCACCCTTGGCGGGCTGCTCACCTTTGGTATGTCCGGCTTTATTATCGGGCCGATTATCGCGGCTCTGTTTGTCACGGTTTGGGAAATTTACGGTGTTGAATTCCAACACTGGCTGCCGCGAACCAAGTTTGTACCACACGGGTCAGATGCCAATGACATGGCAACCGACAATACGGATACTGCGCACTTACCAGAGACAGTGGCAGACGCCGCTGAAGAGGCCGCCAGTGCTGAAGAAAGCGCCGACGACAGCGCGGAAATCCATGCCAATACACACAATACCCATGGCAACAGCTAGTAACCTCTGAGCGCAACATCTGCGTTGCCTGACCATCAGCGCCAATCAACCCGAGCCATCAATGTTTTTTATGATTTCACCAGCTTACTGCACGTCATCTATTTGCATTTGTGCGCTACAGTTCAGCCAGACAAATGACTAATCTGACGTGGTAACCCG
>CALLLY010000141.1 GCA_938008205.1 uncultured Granulosicoccaceae bacterium | reverse complement strand
TGCCGTGTTTCTCGAATACAGATTCGACTCTGGAAACACGCACCAGATCTATACCGTTGCCGATAATCATCGGGTTATACGGACTGCTGTCGTGCTTCACGCATGAGTTGTCGCATTTGCCTGACAGCCTCCGGTAACCCCATAAACATCGCATCGGCAATCAGTGAGTGTCCGATGTTAAGCTCGTGAACCTGTTCTATAGCGGCGATAGGGGCAACGTTGTAACGTGTTAAGCCGTGGCCTGCATTCACGATCAGCCCTAAGCTCGCAGCGTATGCTGACGCTTCAATCAGTTTATTGAGCTCTGATTGTTGTGCGGCAGCGGTTTTGGCTTCGGCGTAGCTGCCGGTATGTAATTCGATAAAAGGTGCACCGGCTCTGGCGGTTGCATCGATTTGTTTTATATCCGGGTCTATAAATAGTGACACGCGGATATCGGCGTCTGCAAGATCATTACAAATCGGGGTAATTACATTGGCGTTACCTGCGACGTCGAGACCCCCTTCAGTGGTTAGCTCTTCACGCTTTTCGGGCACAATACAAACGTCCAGCGGGTTAATTTTGTGTGCCAGTGCAACCATCTCTGCGGTAGCAGCCATTTCGAAATTGAGCTTCGTTTGTGTACAGGCAGCAAAGCGAATGACGTCTTCATCCTGAATATGGCGGCGATCTTCGCGAAGGTGCATGGTAATGCCATCCGCGCCGGCCAGTTCCGCCTGCAGTGCAGCGTGCACCGGGTCCGGATACGAAGCTCCGCGCGCCTGACGAATAGTGGCGACGTGATCGACATTCACCCCTAATAAAATGGGCTTAGACATAGTGGTTGCCTGTGCTTTATTGCGTTGAGTTACTTGCCCGGGTTCAACAGGCTGTGCCCTTCTATGCGCAGTCTGACCCTGAATAGACGGTAGCTGTCTTTTGCGACTGAATCAAATGGAATTACCAGACGTTTTTTACGTCCGTTTTCAGGTTGAAGAGTGATCACTACCAGCCAGCGTGAAACAAAGTCGATACTGTGCAGGGTTGCTTTATTTGTACTGTTACCGTGCGGCTGTATGCTCCATTGATTACCCGCACGCCAGATCAGTTTGGTTGTGCGGGTTTCCAGATGCAGGTTAACGAGCAGGCTGGCGGTAACCGCAACGGTGAGTACAAACTCTGCCGGAGCAGGGATGTCGGCGGCGATTACCGCAGCAATGGCCAGCGCATGCAGAAACATAATGGCTGCCAGATAGCACCGCGATGGTTCAACGGTCAGTAATAAGGGTATCGCGGATTTTTCGAATGACGGGGTGGTAGACGGAGGCGGGGTCAGGTGCATTGAGCAATCCCATAATTAGCGGATCCTGCTCTTCCAGTAACTGCCGGAACAACATTTTTTCATCTTCTGGAGCAGCATCATAGTGATGCTGCAAGTACACACCCATCGCAGTGTCGAGTTCTTTCATGCCGCGCCTGCATAGCCATTTCAGGCGCGACTTCGACGCTTCAGGTGTGGTGTTGGTCTCGTTAGAGATTTTTCTGTACCAGCATCTTTTTGGTGTCTGCGATCGCCTGAGCCGGGTTGAGCCCTTTCGGACAAACTGTCGCGCAGTTCATGATGGTATGGCATCGGTACAGCTTAAACGGGTCGTCCAGAGCTTCAAGGCGTTCGTCGGTTTTTTCATCGCGACTGTCGACAATCCAACGGTAAGCTGCCAGAAGAGCCGCGGGCCCCAGGTACTTGTCACTGTTCCACCAGTAGCTCGGGCAACTGGTTGAACAACAGGCGCACATGATGCACTCGTAAAGGCCATCGAGCTTTTCGCGATCTTCTTTGCTTTGCAGCCGCTCCCGGTTACCGGCAGGTACGGAGTCTGATTGCATCCACGGTTCGATGGCTTCGTACTGGCGATAGAACTGCGTGAGGTCTGAGACCAGATCCTTGACCACCGGCTGGTGCGGCAGCGGGTAGATTTTTATATCGCCTTCAACATCATCAATCGCCATTGTGCAGGCCAGTGTGTTGGCGCCATCAATGTTCATTGCGCAAGAGCCACAGATTCCTTCGCGGCACGAGCGACGGAATGACAGCGTCGGGTCGATTTCTGATTTTATTTTGATCAGTGCATCGAGAATCATCGGGCCGCAGGTGTCGAGGTCGACATGATAAGTGTCAACCGACGGGTTGTTGCCGTCTGATGAGTCGTAGCGGTAAACCAGAAACTTGCGAACGTTGCTGGCACCCGAGGGTGCGTCGAAAGTCTTGCCGGTTTTTACAATGGAGTTAGCAGGTAGAGTAAATTCAGCCATGTGTTTGCCTTGTCTGTTGGTGTCTGGTTTTGTTTTACTTAGTAGACACGCTTTTTCGGTGGCACGGTCTCGACCTCATCGGTCAGGGTATTGAGGTGGACCGGACGAAAATCGAATGACACCTTGCCGTCCTGAACCCAGGCCAGGGTGTGCTTCATCCACTCATCGTCGTCTCTGTCGGGGTAGTCTTCCCGGGCATGTCCGCCACGCGATTCGGTACGTAAATTCGCCCCTTCAATAATGGTTTGCGCCTGGCACAGCAGATTCTCAAGCTCCAGTGTTTCGACCAGATCGGTATTCCAGACCATACTGCGGTCTGTCAGGCCGATATCGTCCCAGCCGTCGACAACCTTTTGCAGCTCCTGTACACCGGCTGACATAGTTTCGCCGGTGCGGAAAACTGCCGCGCGGGCCTGCATGGTGCGTTGCATTTTGTCGCGAAGCTCTGCCGCACCGGTGCTGCCTTTGGCATGGCGAACTTTGTCCATTCGATCGATCAGATCGCCGGTGGCACTTTCTGACAATGGTTTGTGCGGTGTGCCCGGTTTAACCGTCTCTTTGGCGCGCAGCGCGGCGGCGCGACCAAACACGACGATATCCAGCAGAGAGTTTGATCCCAGTCGATTTGCACCGTGAACGGATACGCATGCCGCCTCACCAATGGCCATCAGACCTTCGACTACGTGGTTTGGATCGTCTCCCTTTATGGTGACTACCTCACCGCGATAATTGGTCGGTATACCGCCCATATTGTAGTGAACCGTCGGGATAACCGGAATCGGGGCCTTGGTGACATCGACACCGGCGAATACTTTGGCACTTTCAGAAATACCCGGCAGTCTTTCGTCGATCACTTCGGGGCCAAGGTGCATCAGGTTCAGGAAGATGTGATCCTGATCGGATCCGACGCCGCGACCTTCGTTAATTTCCTGTGTCATTGAGCGACTGACCACATCACGCGATGCCAGGTCTTTTGCGCTCGGCGCATAGCGTTCCATAAAACGCTCGCCTTCGGAATTGGTCAGGTAGCCGCCTTCTCCGCGTACCCCTTCAGTGATCAGTACACCGGCGCCGTAAATACCAGTCGGGTGGAACTGCACGAATTCCATGTCCTGCAGGGGCAGGCCGGCACGCAGTACCATGGCGTTGCCATCACCGGTACAGGTGTGTGCAGAGGTAGCGGAAAAGTAGGTTCGCCCGCAACCACCGGTCGCAAGAACCACCTGATGACCACGAAATTCGTGTAAATCACCGGTGGCAAGATCCCATGCCATCACTCCACGGCAAACACCGTCATCCATGATCAGATCGGTGGCAAAGTATTCGATAAAAAATTCTGCTTTATGTTTGAGTGACTGCTGATAGAGCGTATGCAAGATAGCGTGACCGGTACGATCTGCAGCAGCGCAGGTACGTTGCGCTGTGCCTTCGCCGTAGTTTGTGGTCATGCCACCGAACGGACGTTGATAAATTTTACCGTCTTCGGTACGTGAGAATGGCACACCGTAGTGTTCCAGTTCGATAACTGCAGGTATGGCCTCGCGACACATATATTCAATCGCATCCTGGTCACCAAGCCAGTCCGACCCTTTGATGGTGTCGTACATGTGCCACTTCCAGTCATCCGGACCCATGTTGCCAAGCGCTGCACTCATGCCGCCCTGTGCAGCAACGGTGTGACTGCGAGTTGGGAAAACCTTGGTAACGCAGGCGGTTGACAACCCCGCAGTAGCCATCCCCAGTGTGGCGCGTAAACCGGCACCACCCGCACCTACTATGACGACGTCGTGTTCGTGTTTAATAACGTTATACGACATTGATTCAGGCTCCGAGGGTGAGTTTAAGTACAGAAACAAAGCCGACAATGGCAAACATCACAAACACCAGTGTGACTGCTGCAATGCTTATCATGCGAACGTTTTTGTCGGCGACATAGTCTTCCAGAATGACTTGCATACCGAGTTTGCCGTGGTAAAGGCCGACGCCGATGACCAGAATCATCAGTGCTGCATTAAATGGTGATCGCATCCACGCGGCCAGATTTTCCTGTGTCGTGCCTGCCATGCTTGCCAGAGAAAAACAGAACCAGATGGTCAGAGGGATTAGTGCTACTGCGGTGAGTCGTTGTACCCAGAAGTGGCCGGTACCGCCATGTGAATTATTAGCCATAGTCAGTTTCTCAGTTCGCGATTGCGACAATCCAGGTAAGAACCGTTAATACCAGTGCTGCGGCAAATGAGGCCATCGCACCCCTGTTTGCCTGGCTGATGCCAAAGCCGTAGCCCATGTCCCAAAGCAGGTGGCGGATACCGTTGCAAAAGTGAGCGTACAAAGCGAAGGTGAAGCCAAACAAGACCAGATAACCGAACCATGAGCTCAACAGGTTATAGGTACCGGCAAAGTTCTCTGCCCCAACAGCCGCAGAGGCCAGTACCAGCACCAGAAAAAGGGTGCCAATGCACAGTACGACGCCGGTGCCGCGGTGCAGCACTGACATAAGTGCCGTGGGTGGGAGTTTGTAAATCTGCAAATGCGGCGACAGCGGTCGCGAGTCATTAGACGCCATGGGTTTACCTGTTATTTTTGAGATTTGAAAACGAATTGCAGGCGCATTAAAAATCGCTACAGCGCCCGTTGCGCTCCCAGTCACCATAGCGTGTAGGTTCCAGACCTTTGGGACCACCGATCTCCGTGGGAGATGATTTACTTGCTGGTGATTTTTGATCAGGTAAGGTTGCACGATCTTCAGAGGACTCTGCACTGGTGTTGGCAGCAGCAGTTTCTGGATTCTGGACGGATTGACCGTCTTGCTTCGGGGATGTGTCAGCCATACCTTGGGATACGCTAGAAGATAGGGTGTGGATTAATTGGGCCGAAAAGCGTTGTGTAAAAACTGCTTAGAGAGACAATCGGCATAAACGCGAGCTTTGCGTTGAATTTGTGCGGAAAAACATGCCCGTTTCATACCAATCCGAATTGCCACAAGTGTACACTACTCAGGCCTTGATTTTTACCGAAAATTCAACGTCTAAGTGTCCGTAAACTCGATACTTTTAAAGTGACAAAGCAATGAATAATGAATGGCAACAGTATTTGACCGGCAACGGCGCACAACTCTCAGAGTCGGGGCGCATCAGTTTCGCTGGCGACAATCAATTGGCGCCGGCCAATGCGCTTTGCGCGTTGTCGGGGCAAGTTGTGTTGCGTGTTACCGGAGACGAAGCCAGTGACTTTTTACAGGGGCAGTTTTCTAACGATGTGGCAGCGCTCGGTAACCCGGGTAGCCAGCTGACGACCTGGTCTTCACCTAAAGGCCGGGTGCTGACGCTTTTTCGTCTCTACCGCGATGCGTCCGGGTACCTGATTGTACTGCCTGCTGAACTGGCAGAGTCATTTACAAAGCGGCTTCGCATGTATGTACTCAGGGCCAAGGTCGTCATTGAAGCGCAACCTGATCTGGTCTGTATTGGCATCAGTGGCAACAAGTCGCAGGAACTCGTGAGTCAGACGTTCGGTGCTGTGCCCGAGGCAGTGGACAGCTGTGTTGTCAGTAACGATCAAGTCGTTACCCGTGTGCGTGGTTTAGCGGATCGTTTTGAAGTGATAGCACCGGGTGATGTGGCTCAAAAGTTATGGTCTGGCTGGTCTGAAGTCTGTCAGCCCTGCGGTGAAGCCGTCTGGCGACTACAGAACATCGATGCGGGTGTACCTTGTATTGGCAGTGAAACTACAGAAGCCTTTGTGCTGCAAATGCTCAACCTGCAGCATATTGATGGTGTCAGTTTTAAGAAGGGCTGCTTTCCCGGGCAGGAAGTGGTGGCACGTATGCAGTACCTTGGCAAACTAAAACGGCGTATGTACCTTGCCACCGGTCAGGTAGAGGACAACTTTATTCCGGCACCAGGCGATGAGGTCTTTAATAAAGATGGCAACAGTGCCGTTGGCAAAGTCGTTGATGCTCAGGCCGTTGGTGATGGTACCTACAGAATGCTGGTGGTATTCGCTATTGCCGCCACTGAAAAGCCACTGTACCTGGAGCCGGCGGGGCAAAGAGCTGTCGAATTGATGGATCTTCCCTACAGCATTGAAGCAGGCTGAGGCTAATGATCCGTGTCTATGAAGCAGAGAACATTATTGATGCGCAGTTAGCGCTTGATGAACTCAAAGCCGGTGGACTTGACGCGTTGATCAAGGGGCAGCACCTGATGGGTGGTGCGGGTGAGCTGCCTTTAAACAGCGTTGTCAGTGTCTGGATAACCGTTGACCAACACGAACAACGTGCACTGGATTTAATCAGGGAATACGAGGCTGGCAAAAAAGTCCAGCAGCCCGATCAGATTTGCCCGTCGTGCAGCGAAACCATTGAAGGCAATTTTGGACGATGCTGGAATTGTAATCAGATATTGAGCTAATGCGAGCGTTTCTATCCCTCACTCCTGACGCTGAAACGGCAATGACCATTTCTCAATGGAGTGCGTTGTGCTGGCCGATGATAGAGCGCCTGGTGCCGGTGCAGAACTACCACATCACTATCGCGTTTCTCGGTGAAATTGACGGCGCAGTGCAGCAGTCTATTGTTGAAGATATAGAAAACCGAAATCTGGGTGGTGCGTTTGCTCTTGCATTAAACCGGGTTGGCTACTGGCCGGATGCACGAGTACTGTGGTTGGGCAGTGATAAGGCCTGCGAGGCTGCGAACAAACTGGCGCAGACCTGCAAGCAGATAGCAAATCGTAGTGGTGTTCGTGTGAGTGGAAAAAAGTTTGAACCCCACATCACGCTTGCCCGTAAGCCAGTTGTTGCACCTCCGGCTGCACTCATTGATCCTGACTTTACTGTGCAGTTTGAGTCGCTGCAGCTATATCAGTCGATTCTGGACCGCAGCGGTGCGCGATACGTAGAAGTTGAAAGTTTTAGATTGTAGCTGTCTGTTCGTCTTTGTTAATGCCTAACCCTGAATGCATTGATCAATGGTTGTTGGCAATACCGGGTTGTGCGGATAATTAGCCTGTAAATAGAGATTTATTAAGTACGCTAAGTTGATTC
>CALLLY010000140.1 GCA_938008205.1 uncultured Granulosicoccaceae bacterium | reverse complement strand
AATTCTGCTGCAGGAAAAATCGGACAATACCTGGAGCCTTCCAGCTGGAATGATCGAACCGGGTGAAACGTCGGCAGAGGCTGTTTGTCGCGAAGTTAAAGAAGAAACCGGTTTAATTGTAAGCCCACAGAAAATTCTCGGTATATTCGGAGGCATGCAGTTCCGACACAACTATCCCAATGGAGATGCAGTGGAGTATCACATCACCTTATTCAAGTGTACGCTACTAGGCGATTCCGGCTATATTTCAGATTCCGAAACGGTTTCAACACGTTTATTTAGTAAATCTGAAATGCCGGAACTCGCACTTCCCTACCCTGTGGAAGTGCTTTTCGATGAATTGTCAGAGCCATTCTTCCAGTCGACATAACAACACAAAGCCCACCTTCGATCTGACGGTATTATCCGTCTAGTCATCCAGCTCGCTGTATAACTTCTCTTTCACTACTCGCGGGTATAACACCACTTCAACGCGACGGTTCATCTGGCGGCCTTCGCGTGTCGCATTGTCAGCGATTGGCGAATATTCACTGTAACCTGCGGCGGAGATATTAGTCGGATCAATAGTGGACTCCCCCTGCATAAAACGAACAGCGGCGGCGGCGCGCGCAACCGATAACTCCCAGTTACTGAAATAACGAGGTTTTAATCGCTGACCGATTTTCTTCGAATCTGTGTGACCTGCTACAACGATACGTCGATCTTCAAACTTGGTGATAATGTCTGTCAGCTTTTTCAGGTTCTCGCGTCCCTTAGCCGTGAGTTCTGCACTGCCGGTGGCAAAGAAATCTGCACTACCCAGTCGCAGCGGTACCGAGCTGTCTTCACGGGCTTTCTGTACCGTGACAAAATTCAGTTCTGCGGCAGCCAATTCATCTTCCAGTTGCTGCCTGAGAGATTCGGCATTTGCTGCGAGCTGACTACGTTCGTTATCGATTTTTTCGTTCTCTTGCATCAGCGCATTGAGACGACCATTACTGTTCGTCAGTTGCTGCCGCGATTCTGCAAGCGCCAACTCCAGCTGTCTGATTTTATCCAGGCTATCTTGTTGATTACCAGCCAGCTTGGCATTGGCAGCGTCAGTTTTGGCTTTCAGGTCGAACAGTTTTTTGTTCAATTTCCTGATGGTATCTGCCTGATTGCGACTGGCTGCGATCAACCGGAGATTGTCTTCACGCAGGTCTCGTGACGCGGCACTGACCGTCTCAACCTCGGCACCCAGTGTTTGCCGCTCAGTGGTAAGCTCCTTAGCACGTACTGACAGTTCGTTACGTTCAGTTGCAAGACTGTCTCTTTCGGCTGTCAGGGAGCTAAGCGCCGCTTGCAGTGTGTCTCGCTCTGCGGTTACTCCCTGCAGATTGTCAGCCAGTGAAGCACGCTGATTCTTCAGTGCATCACGCTCGGCTGTTAACTTGTCTCGAGCAGCGGCTAGCTTATCGCGCTCTGCCGCCAGTTCGTCACGCACGCCGACAAGCGCTTGTAATTTTCCTGCCTGCGATTCGTATTGGCTCAGGAGTAACTCGTTATTATTAGCCAATTCTTTTTTCTCGGCCCCTAACGCGTTTCGCTCTTCGAGAAGAGAACCGTTGCGCTTAGTGAGAGCAGCGAGTTTATCCTTTAGCGCGCTATTTTGCGTATTTAACCCCTGCATGTCACCGAGAAGCTGTTGTTTCTGAGAAGCTATCTCATCCTGCTTGTCGCTGTTTCGCGTAAGCGCAGCGTTGAGGCTATTAATACTCTTTAAGCTGTTGTCGTATTGGCGTTGTAGTGCCAACTGATCTGCCGTAGCGGAGGCGATTCGGTTTTTCAGGGTGTTTAGTTCTTTATTCAGGCTCGCGATTTTCGCGGCCTTTTCAGATTGATCAGCCTGGTAGGTATTTTTTAGCTTGGCATATTCAGAAGTGCGTTCAGCCAGATCTGCCTGCAGATCATCGATATCGGACTGCAATGCGTTATTGCGCGCGATCGTGTTATCGCGATCTTTCGACAGCATGGCAATCTGATTTTCCAGTGCATCCACTTTTTGTGTTGCATCAGCGATCTCGCCATTAGCTCGAATCAACTCTGCCTCTTTATTGTTGATTTTTTCCCTTAAATTTACAAAATCACTATTTGCCGCCTGAATTTCGGTAACACGGTTATCGAGCTCTGCCTGCAAATGCCGGAGCTGTGTATCGAGGCCATCCGCGGTTGCCTGTAATGCTGCCTTTTCTGTGTCCAGCGCAATGTGAGTCTCTTGCAGATCGGCCAGTCGCTCCTGCACACCAGCCAGTTTGCGCTCAGTATCGGCAAGCGTGTTACGGGTTGCCGCATGCGCGTCACGTTCAGCTGCCAGCGATTGGCTGGCCTGACCCTGCAACCGGTTAATTTCACCAGCGAGCCTGTCTTTCTCTAAGGCCAGGTTGCCGCCTGCCTGGTTTGCACTGACTAACGAGGCATTGAGTTTGTCGATATCTGCCCTTGCCTGCTGGTGATCGGAGGCCAGATCTGCAAGCTTTTGCTCTAGTTCAGCAATGTTTGCGTGCTTTGACTGCAGATCGGAACGGGCATTGCCCAGACCGTTCTCAAGCGACGCTATAATTCCTTCCTGCTGTTTCGCCACCCCGTTGAGTGATGCAATTCTCTCGCGGTCAGTGGAGTTTTTGTCCCGCAGCGCTTCCATTCGTCTCAGAAGATCATCTTTCTCCGACAATAACAATTTATGCTTATCACCGGCCTCGTCACGCTCTTTTCTAAGTCCCGCCAGCTGTAGTTTGAGCTGTTCAATGATGCGCTTATTTTGAAGGTTTATTGCTTCTATATTATGCCGCGCACGGATCATTTCCTTGATGCGCAATGACATGGCATCAATCACTCGTGAGTCGGCATCAATTTTTTCCTGAGCTCGCGTTAACAGCTGCGAGTCATTGACATACTCTGCTGTTTCAACCGAGATCATGGTAGAGCTGGCTGGTGAAATTTCAGTGCTTACAGATTCAGCAGTATTGTCCGCGGCGTAACTATTCACTGCCAATGTAGTCAGTACGGCGATGGCAAGCGGTTTAACCCGTAAAACCGTGCTATTCATCGTAAAAGGGCGACGTTTACTGGTTACTGATAATGACGCACTACGTAATTTCATGTCGGAACTCTGGCGCTATGGTTACCGACCATATGCAATAGATGTGCGTTTTTTCGAGCTTTTTGAGTTTTTACCGCGGAATTATCAGGAATTTACAAATTAATGATAAAAATCAGCTCAGTGACAAGCCAGGTGTGACGCAGATCACAGTGCCATCGCGGGCGATTAATCTACGGCGATACCTTAATCATAATTTTCATCGCATCGGGTTGTGATGTCAGCGTTTCAAATCCAATTTGAATATCATCAAGGCGCTTAATGTCAGTAATAAATTCTGAACAGTTAACCACACCATTGCTCAGTAACATCATCGCCTCTTCGTAGTCTTCCGGCAGATAGACACGTGCACCACGTAAATCCAGTTCACGCCAGAAAAACTGAAATAGATCTGTTTCAGGCTTACTCGCATGGATAGCGACCATCACTATTCGACCACGTGTCGCTGCCGCCTGAGTCATTAGCTGTGCCCCCGGATGCGAGCCGGATACTTCGAATACTACATCGGCCCCTTTTCCCGCTGTTTTTTCATGCATGGCAGCTGCCGCATCCTGCTGATCCGGATTCACGGTATCGAAACCCAGATCCGCGGCAAACGCCACACGGTTTTGGTTTATCTCTGAGATGGTGACTGTTGCTCCGGCATGTCTTGCTACCAATGCCACCAGCACCCCAATAGGGCCACCGCCTATCACTAATACCTCTTCGCCTTCTTTGACAGCACCCCGCTTGACCGCGTGGCATGCCACAGCGAGCGGTTCAATCAACGCCGCATGCAACAGATTAAAGCTATCAGGTAAAACATGGACTGTATGTACCGGTACGTTCCACTTTTCCTGAAATGCACCTTCGCTGTCTATACCGATGAAATCAAGGTGATGGCAGATATGCTCATGACCCGCGGTACATGCCGGACATTCGCCACAATGCCTGAGAGGCCGTACGACAACCTTCTGCCCGACGATCAGATCGTGAACTTCATTGCCCACCGCGCTGATCACACCTGACATCTCATGCCCTATGGTGCGTTCAAAACCTACGCGTTGATCCATATGACCAAGATAAATATGTAAATCAGTGCCGCAGATCCCACAGAAAGCCACATCGATCTGCACTTCATGCGCCTGCGGAGGG
>CALLLY010000139.1 GCA_938008205.1 uncultured Granulosicoccaceae bacterium | reverse complement strand
TCCGTTGCTGGCTTCATGGGGGCATGCGGGTCAGGCATTTCTTGATCAATTGCTGGAGCTTGGTGTCGCTGAAAGTGAATGCTTTGAAGAGCCGCATGCTCAAACATTGCTCAGTCAGGTGCAGCATCATATTCTGGATTTGCAGGATCAATCGATCCCGTTAGTACCTGGTAGTGATTCTTCCATTCAAATACATAGTTCGCACAGTGCCTTGCGTGAAGTTCAAATACTGCACGATCAGCTGTTGTGTCTGTTTGAGCTGCATGACGATCTTAAGCCTCGCGACATTATTGTGATGGCTCCCGACATCGATCGGTACGCTCCCTTTGTCGATGCAACTTTTGCGTTGTCAAAGCAGCGGGGCGCCATCCCCTGGTCAATTTCGGACCGCAGACTACGTACAGAGCAGCAGGCACTTGAAGTATTGAACTGGTTGCTCAATTTGCCATTATCACGTTTCGAATCTACTGAAATTCTGGCTTTACTCGATTTACCTGCGGTGCGATCAAAATTCTCTGTTGACAATGGTTCCGTTCAATTGATGCGCCAATGGGTGCGTGATACGGGGATTCGCTGGTCGCTCGATGCAAGTATGCGTGAGTCCTTGCAGTTGCCCGCCAGTGAAATGAATAGCTGGCGATTTGGACTAAGGCGGCTTTTCCTCGGCTATGCACTGCCAGATATGAATGGCGAGCTTTACAATGGCGTTGCTCCTTATGCACATATAGAGGGAGCACAAAGCGAAGATCTCGAAGTGCTGGCGCAGCTTGTGGAAAGGTGTGCAAAATGGCGTGTCAAGCTGCAATCGAAATACAGTGCGGCGCAATGGCTGGTCGTACTGGATCAGCTCATCAGCGATTTTTTTGATCCTGAGGATAGCGAAGCTCAGGGGTTGCTTGCCGCTCGCAATCAGCTGTTCGAGTTGTTGGATACCAGTGGCACGGTAGCCGATAGTGATCTTTTGCTGAGTCGTGAGGTCATTGCAGAGCTTTATCATCAGGTGTTGGAAGACACCAGCAACGAGCGGCACTTTCTCACAGGTAAAGTGACCTTCTCCAACATGGTACCGATGCGATCCATCCCTTTTCGTGTTGTTTGTATATTGGGATTGAATGCCGATGATTTTCCCCGCAGTGATAACCCGCAATCGTTTGATTTAATCGCAAGCCACCCACGACGGGGAGACCGGCAAAGACGCAACGATGACAGATATCTGTTTCTTGAAGCATTGCTTTCTGCGCGGGACACTTTGTATCTCAGTTATGTCGGACGCGATGTCAGAGATAACTCTGAGAAGGCTGCTTCAACCGTAGTTACAGAGCTTGCAGCTTATGCCAATGTGCAAACAACAGAGCACCCGCTGCAGCCTTTCAGTCAGAAATATTTCGACAATTCGTCCCCGCAATTATTCAGCTATAAAGATTATTGGTGCAAGGCAGCCAATATAGAGCAGCAAGCCGAACCGCCCCGCTTTATCGATGATCACTATAAGTCCGGCTTGCAGCCGTCTTATGAAGTGGAACTACCCGAGTTGGTTGAATACTTTATCAAACCATCCGAAGCATGGTTGCGGCGATGCCTTGATATTCGATCAGGGTGGAGAGAGGACGATCTGGAATCCAGTGAGCCCTTCACTGTCAATGGGCTTGATAGATGGAAATTGAAACAACATGCCTATGAATTATTCAGTCAGGGGGACTCACAATTTCAAATCAAGCAGAAACTAATCGCTCATGGAGAAGTGCCCGAAGGTGTGCCGGGTGAACGTGAAATAGAGGCAGTCTATGCAAGCTCAGTTGCGCTTGATCGCCGGGTGCTGAACTATAAAACTGAAGGCGTAGCCGCAGTTGAGATTGATCTGGATATCGGTGATTTCAATTTGTACGGCAGGTTTAGTGACGTCAGAAGTGACGGGTTGTTCAGTTCAAGGTTTGGCAGGTTAAGGGCCAAAGACTTATTGACTAGCTGGATTACACATCTGACTCTTTGTGAAGTAAAGAGGGGCAGTGGTACACCGTCAAGCGTTTTGGTGTGCGAAGACTACACAGTGAAATTTTCCAACGTCAGTAATGCTAATGATTGGCTTGCTGAATTATTGCAGATCAGGCATCAGGGGCTGATGCAACCTCTGGCCTGGCTTCCCAGCTCTGCTTATGTCAGGTTTCTTGCCCAAAGCGATACAAGTCTGGGTTTCCCGCAAGGTACGTGGACTGGTGCCAGCACACCCGAGGCAATGAACGAACTCGCAGAGACTGCTGCCAGCATAGTCTGGCGTGGAATCGATCCTTACGATGCCGAATTTGATGCAATAACAAATAAGGTATTCGAGCCACTTTTTAACCATGCAAATTTCATCAAAGCGGAACTGGATGTGGTCTGATGGAAGTGCTCAATCCCCTTAACAATCGGTTACCCGGCTCTACCCTGATCGAGGCCAGTGCCGGTACCGGCAAAACCTTTACTATTACTACATTGTTTATCCGTTTGTTGCTGGAAAAAAAGCTGACTATCGATAAGATTCTGGTAGTGACGTTTACTATTGCCGCAACAGAAGAGTTGCGAATCAAGATTAAGCAGCGTCTGGATGTCGCTATTGCCTGGCTTGAAAATAAACCGATAAATGATGATACGCTGGTGAGTCTGCTGTCTGACTACGACCCAACCGAAACTCGTCTGTTATTGTCTGATGTTGCAGCGCGTCTCGATGAGTTGGCAGTGTATACCATTGATGCAATGTGCCTGAAGGTGCTTAAGGATTTTGCATTTGACAGTAAGTTGCCCATGCGCATGGAGTTCATTGCCGACGATAATTACATCAGGCGACTGGTTGTTGAAGATTACTGGCGGCGTGCAATAGGTAGCAAGGATTTTGTATCGATAGAGGTGATAACGTTGTTCGGATCACCTGATAAGCTGTTGGCTGTTTTACAGCCGTTATTGCAAGCGCGCAATGCAAAGGTATATCCGCAGTTTGATAAGGCACAGGTTGTTAGCCTGCGTCGTGAATTAAAAAAGCAGTTTTTCCACCTGGCGTCCCTATGGGAACAGCACAGGGTCTATGTTGGTGGAGTTCTGCGCAACGACAGTAAAGTGCTTAATGCAAACAGTTATCGATTGGGTAGCATTGAAAAGTTATTGGTAAGTCTGGAAGCGATGTTCAGCGCAGAAAAGTCTCCTGATTCTCTGCCTGAAAAATTTGAGTTGGTCACCTCGACCAAAATCAGCTCTGCAACCAAAAAAAACCAGCAAGTGCCCGAACATGTGTTTTTCGACGAATGCGCTGATTTTTACACCGGATTCAAGGATTATGTTGTACAACGCAAGGCGGTTGTCTTGCTGGAAGCCCGCGACTATGTTCTTGAAAATATTGATACATACAAACGCGATCGAAGTCTGCTCCACTTCGAGGATCTGCGTTCCAGACTGAGCGATACCCTGGCTGGCGAAGACGGTAAATCGCTTGCGGAAAAAATTCGTCAGAGCTGGCCCTATGCGATGATTGACGAGTCTCAGGATACCGACCCGCAGCAGAACGGTATTTTCCAATCAGTCTACAAGGGACAGTCTGATTGCGGTTTGTTTTACATTGGTGATCCCAAGCAGGCTATCTACTCTTTTCGTGGTGCGGATGTTTTTACCTACATGAAGGCTGCGCAAACGTTTGACCGGACTTATACGTTGGGTACTAACTGGCGTTCAAGTGCCAAACTGGTCAAGGCGACGAATACGCTATTCACGTTTAAACCTAACCCGTTCTTGTTTGAAAACAATATTACCTTCACCCGGGTGGATTCAGCCGGGTTAGCAGACCAAACGCCATTCACGGTGCGTAATCAGCCTGTTACACCTCTGCAATTCAGAACCATCATTGACGATCCGGAGAATCCTCCTTCAGAAGATTTACAAACCCGCGCTGCTGTTAGTTGTGCCGGAGAAATTGCGATGTTGTTGACTCAGGGAAAATCTGGGGAGGCAATCATTGGTGATCGACGAGTTCTGGCCTCTGATGTGGCAGTACTGGTAAAAACACATAAAGAAGGAACGCGTATACAACAAGCGTTACGCAGTCTGGGGGTGAAGAGCGCCTCTAACACCGGTACAACCGTATTTTCAAGCGCTGAGGCACTTCCTCTATACACAGTATTACTGGCGATATCGAGACCAACCGCTGATGCGATTCGACGCGCATTGGTTACCGAGATTATCGGCTTTTCGGCGAGTGACATGGACGAGCTGAATGCCAACGAGATTGCCTGGGATCAGCGTATCAATCAGTTCGTCGCCTATCGGGAAATCTGGTTGGGCAAAGGACTGATGGCGGCTGTGCAAACTCTGTTTATAGAACTTGGGGTTGTTAACCGTGTTTTGACATACCCCGGAGGTGAACGGTCTTTGACAAATCTGGTGCAGATATCCGAGTTGCTGCAAGTGCGATCACGTGAGATGTCTTCCACTGAAGAGTTGCTCAGCTGGTATGAAGATCAATTAAAAATGCAGTCTATCGAAGATGAACAGTTGCTGCGTTTGGAAAGTGATGAAAACCTGGTTCAAATTGTCACGGTACACAAAAGCAAAGGGCTGGAGTATCCGATCGTCTTCATACCGTATGCCTGGACAATAGGAGCGTCCGGTTCGAGGACTTCGTCCGATGTGGTCTCGTTTCATGATCGAGCCGGATTTCATGCGGCGATTGATCTGGGGTCTGACGAACAAAAGCAGCACCGCGAATTACAGCTCGAGGAAAATCTGTCGGAGTCACTGCGTTTGATGTACGTGGCTGTTACACGGGCCAGGTATCTTTGTGTGCTCGGGCTTGGCAAAGTGGATGCTGTTAAACCGTTATCGGCATTGAGTTATCTTTTGTTTCGAGATGCCACACAAACCGATGTGTCCGGGTTAAAGAAACCTGATGAGGCTCTAGTTGCCGCCGAAATTTCACGTCTCTCTGATTCTGCGGTGGATTGTATTACCCATTGTGAAGCCGTTGAGCCATCGATAATTTTTAAAGATGAAGGCAGCCGTGCGGTTCTTAAAAACAGAGAATTTTCAGGACACATAGATCGTAACTGGTGTATCACAAGTTATACCGGATTGCAGAGTGGCGAAGATGCGGGTTTGCCGGACTATGATTTTTCCTCTCAGGTAGATTCTGGGCAGAGTCTTGAGCCGGCGCAGATTACAGCGCCTGAATCACTCGGTGCTATTGCACGCCTGCCAGCTGGGGCGCGTACCGGACAGCTTTTGCATGAAATACTGGAAACGGTCGATTTCACCGATGCGGCATCGATACAGCCTCGAGTCGAGCAGTGCTTTGAGCGATATGGTTCGTTGGGCGGGGATGAGAATTGGGAAGCTGTTGTTCTGAAGTTGATTGACAATACGCTCGACGCGACGCTGGACAATCATTCCGGACTGAAGCTTCGTGAATTAGAGACAAAGGATCGCATCAACGAGCTGGAGTTTTTCTTTACTATAAACCGGCTCGATGCGCGAAGGCTCAGAGAGGTGCTGGAAACAGATGTCAATTATCGGAACACAGCACAAGGGCTTTCATTCAGCGCCCTAAATGGTTTGATGCGCGGGTTTATAGATATGGTCGGCCGAAAAGATGGCCGGTATTTTATTATCGATTATAAGTCGAATCTGTTGGGTGGTCACCGTGAGAATTATTTTCGGGATGAATTGCGGAAGGTCATCAATGCTAAGCGATATGATTTGCAATATCTGATTTACACCGTCGCGCTGCATCGGTTTTTAAAGTTCCGATTGGGCAGTGGCTACAACTACGACAGAGACTTTGCAGGAGTCTATTACTTGTTCGTGCGTGGCATGAATACAGACTCAGATGCCGGTATCTGGTGGGATAAGCCACCTGTTGAAATTGTTGAGGAACTGGATCTGTGTTTTGGTCAGGAACTCGTTGCTCATGGATAAGCTGTTATCACAGGCAGTCAGTGTTGGAGAGCTACGTCTATTTGATGTTCAGTTTGCAAAATATATTACCGAAGCCAACGGAGGCAAACCGGTAGATGAATTAACGCTGGCCGCGGCATTAACAAGCTACAGACTGAGCCTTGGCGATACCTGTCTTAATCTGGACAAGGCAGCTGCATTCGGTCTGTATACCCATCCGGACATTGACCCTGCTTTGCAGACGTTGCCATCGGTCAGGAAATGGCGTGATCTGTTGCAGCAACAGTCAGTTGTGCAGGTTGTTTCCGACGATGATGATCAACCCGAGATCAGTGCTCCGTTGATACTGGATAAATATAATAGGTTGTATTTGTCACGCTACTGGAGGTTTGAGCAGATGTTGCTATCTGTTTTGCGGGGTTTAATGAATACATCGGCGCCTGTTGTTGACAGTACGGTGCTAACGCGGCGACTCAATGATGTATTTAAACAAACCAATGACCCAAACAGTGAAACTGATTGGCAAAAAGTAGCGGCAGCTGTCGCGGCAATTAACCGGTTTTGTGTCATAACCGGAGGTCCGGGAACTGGTAAAACCTATACAGTGGCCGCCGTTTTATCTATTTTGCAGGCACTTCAGGAGTCCGGTAAAAATCTGAAGGTGGCGCTTGCTGCGCCAACCGGCAAAGCGGCCGCCAGACTTACTGAGTCTTTGCTTAACAGTGAAGTTGTGCCTGCCGCATTTAAAGACCTCGAAGCACTAACGTTGCATCGATTGCTGGGTCTGGTGCCAGGCCGGATTGCACCACGCTATCATTCAGGTAATCCTTTGCCCCACGATGTGCTTATTATTGATGAAGCATCAATGATTGACCTGCCAATGATGGTCAGAGCATTGAGTGCGGTATCTGACGACGCACGGGTAATTTTGCTGGGCGATAAAGATCAGTTAGCGTCGGTTGAGTCGGGCATGGTGCTTGGGGATATTTGCGGGTTGCTGTCAGAAACTCGCTTAAGTCAGCAGAAAAGCAGCGATCTTCTGACGCTTGCCGGTATAGAGGTCACAGCGCACCAGGGGCCGTTGGCGTCGATGTCAGACCATATCGTCTACCTGACCAGAAGCCGTCGCTCTAACGATCAAAGCGGTATCAGTGAACTCTCACGTGCCATCAACAGTGGTGATGCTGATGCCTGCCTGACGTTGTTCGAGTCTGATCAATATCCTGACTTGCGCTTATTTGATCACAGTCATCAACACATTGATGAGGCACTTCGCGCACAAGTGGTTCCCGCTTATCAATCGATAAGCGCACTCGGCGATCCTGCCATAGCGCTTGAGCAAATGCGGGATGTCTGTGTTCTGTGCGCCCTTAAGCGAGGACGAAGCGGAGCGGATGGTATAAACCTTCGTGTCAGAAATATGTTGCAGGAGCTTGGTGATGCAGCAACAGACAGCGAAAACTATCGCGCCAGACCTGTCATGATTACCGAAAACAGTACATCACAAAATCTGTTTAATGGTGACTTTGGCATTGTGTGGGAGCATGAAGAAACGCTAAAGGTTTGTTTTCCCGGTGAGTCGGGAGTCAGGGCAATTGCGCCAAGCCGCCTGCCGCGCCACGATACCTTTTACGCGATGACTGTGCACAAGAGTCAGGGGTCGGAGTACGGCTCGGTGATTATTATCCTGCCTGAGTCCGACAGTCCGTTGCTGACGCGTGAATTGCTGTACACCGCAGTGACCCGTGCCAGGGAGAAAGTAACGCTCATCGCCAATCGCGAACAACTGATTAGTGCTGTCGTCACGCGCTCGCAGCGCCAGTCAGGATTATTGAGTGCATTGTGGCCGGGTGTGGAGCGTACCGTGGAGAGGCCTGCCAAAAGACCGATTTTTGACGGATCGCCTGAGCAAACAGAACTGGATTTCTAGCGTTTTCGATATGTGGTGAAGGCCGAGGAGCATTCGTTGTCGCAGCGTGCAATATAGACGAATCGGATGGTGCTACACTTGGAGCGGTAGTGTGCTATGTAAAAAATGGATTAAACCGTGGATCACTGGAGTGAGCCCGGCAGACTACCACTGAACCCATAAACAATTGTAATTGGTGGAAAATCCATGATAACGCGCACCAGGCTCGTGCCTGCGATTGCAATCTCAGCATTCGCACTGCAATTCCAGACTGCCAACGCAGGTGGTTTTGCACTTATAGAACAAGGTGGTTCTGGTATGGGCAATGCCTATGCGGGAGCCTCGGCAGTCAGCAAAGATGCCTCTACCGTGTGGTTTAATCCGGCGGGAATGCTCGAACTAAAAAAACCGGAGATGGTGGTTGCCGGTCATATCATCACGGTTGATAACGAATTCTCAGATCGTGGTACCACGCTGAATCCGGTTTTTGGACTGGCGCCAGTGCCCGGCGAGACACAAGCCGATCCCGGTGGTGCTTCTGTCATTCCCAATTTTTATTATGTCCGTGAAATGAAAGACAACCTGGCCTTCGGGTTAGGTGTCAGTGTGCCTTTTGGCAACTCCACGGACTATGGCCGGGACTGGGTGGGCAGATATCAGGCAGTTGAGTCGGCGGTTTCTGTGCTCGATGTTAATCCATCTCTCGCTTACCGTATTAATGACAACGTCAGCATTGGTGGTGGTATCAGTGTACAGATGTTTGATGCCACGCTTGGCAGCGCCATTGATTCCAGCGCAACGTGTCTGGGATTGTTCCGGGCTGGGGCGGTGCCGCTTGCTGCCTGCGCCAATGCCGGTCTGACCACACCGGGTAACCTGGAAACAGATGGCTATGCTGAAATTACCGGCGACTCGGTCGCTGCAACGTTTAACTTTGGTGTGTTGTATAAGCCCAGAGAGGGCACAAAAATCGGCTTTGCCTACCGTCATGGGATCGGCCATGAGCTTGAGGGTGATGCGGACTTTACCGTCGATCCGACCATTGCCGGGTTGTTTACAGATACCTCAGCTACTGCCGCTGCTGATCTGCCGGCGAGCGCCATGTTTTCTGTTGCGCACAAAGCAACTGATCAGATCGAACTGTTGGCCGATGCCACCTTTACCGGCTGGAGCAGTCTGGAAGAACTTCGTATTGTATTTGGCAGCCCGCAGTTAGAGGGCAGGGATAGTGTAAACACCCTGGCGTACGAAGATGTCTGGCGATTGTCTGCCGGTGTTAACTACCAGCATAACGAGCAACTAATCCTGCGCGCCGGTGTGGCATACGATCAGGACCCGGTGCCTTCAGTACAGCGACGAACACCACGAATTCCGGGTGAAGACCGCCGCTGGCTGTCGTTCGGTATGGGGTATCAGTTCAACGAACAGGTAGGAATGGATTTAGGTTATACCCGTGTATTCGTCGACGAAGTTCCTATAGACAACGCCAGTGAAAGTGATGGCGGAACCACCATCCGTGGTGTCTATGAAGCTGACATTAATTTGTTCAGTGCTCAACTTACCTACAAGTTTAAATAGCTTTTTGGAGCGCACAGATGAAAACCAGTAACAAATTTATAGCCTGTTCCGTGCTCTTGGCTGGCTTGTACGGTTGCTCGGACACCTCGACTTATGACTTTGAGAATAGTCTTGCCACAGCGCAACAGCAGCTTGCACAGGCAGCCGAAGCCGCAGCAGCAACGGCAGCACCGGAAGCCTCTTTCGACCCCGCTAACGGAGTACTGCCATTTCCAAGTAATCTGCTATTTTCCGGTTCTGAGGATGGCACGCTCAATATTCCTGTCGCTGACCCCGATGATCTGACCGACCCTCAGGTCTCTCTTAACGCGCTTGATGGTTTCTCTGTTTCATCGCCAATGTCCATGGCGCTGGGTGCAGCGGTCAATGCTGACACCGTAGTGCTTGGCGATACGATTCGTGTATTCGAAGTGCAGGCCAACGAAGCAGGTGCAGTGACTGGAGTGGTCAGTGAGCTTGATGCTACGCAGCTTGCGGTGGCTGTGGTCGGTGAGAGTATTGCTATCGTTCCTGTCGCGCCGTTGAAGGAAAGTAGTGATTATGCGGTCATTGCAACCAATGGAATTCTTGGTGCTAATGGTGTGGCACTGGCACCCAGCTCAAGCTTCTTACTGACGTCCGGTACTATCCCGCTTAGCGGGGCGGCCGAGGCGCTAGAACCCGTGCGTCAGTTGACTAACGCAATTCTTGCTGCCACTGCATCTGCCGGGGTAGACAGCGCCAGCGTGGTCCAGGCGTGGTCATTTAAAACACAGTCCATCACGCCTGTGTTGCAGGCTGTGAAGTTCGCCTCTACCGCCAGTGCGATTACGATTGCACCGACCGGCCAGAACACCAGTAGTGTGTCGGAGGCTTTACCCGGGATTGCAGACATCTATTTCGGCACTCTTGATCTGCCTTACTATAGAACGGCACCAGCTAACGCCAATGATCCGGAAGGCATAACCAGTTTCTGGAAAGCCGAGAACGGTGGAAATCTGACCAGATTCAACACAACCCCGGTTGCTACCAGTGTGCAAACGGTGCCGGTGTTAATGACAGTGCCTAATGCCAACTCAGGTAATACTGTCCCGGTTAATGGCTGGCCGGTGGCGATTTTTGTACATGGGGTTACCAGTAATCGAACCGCCATGATCGGGCTTGCAGATGCGATGGCGCAGGCAGGCTTCGCGATGATTGCCATTGATCAGCCAATGCATGGTCTCACCGATACTACAAATGTGCTGCATGCGGACAACACACCTTTTGCCGAGACCGAGCGCACTTTCAACATTGACCTGATCAACAATGAGACGGGTGCGGCCGGACCGGATGGTATTACAGACACCAGTGGTCGGCACTTCTACTCGCCACAGTACCTGCTTGCAACCCGCGACAACCTGCGTCAGTCGGTGGCAGACTTGTTTGTGCTGAGTGAAAGTCTTGCAAACATTACAACGGTCCCGGTCGATGCTGCTCGCAAAACACTGGTCGGGCATTCACTTGGCGGTGCAGCAGCAACGCCGTTTCTGGCTTTCGACACGACTATTTCGGCCGCTACGCTCGGCATGCCTGCAGCGGGTCTGGTGGGTACTACCATCAGCTCAGAAGCATTCGGGCCGGCTATTATTGCCGGTCTGGCATCCGCCGGGGTGGAGGAAGGCACCGCAGATTTCGAGCAATTTAAA
>CALLLY010000138.1 GCA_938008205.1 uncultured Granulosicoccaceae bacterium | reverse complement strand
AAGAATGTGTCAGTGCGATGGGCACGTCTGCAGGTGAAAGCCCAAAGACCATTGCACCCCATGAAGCGAAGCACGGTCCGTGGATTCGCCGGGACACAAAATCTGCCCGAGCGGCGCTCGAGCAGATTGCGTCATGCTTCTGCTTTACAGGTCCCCGGGCATCGAGCTGGAGACCCTGCGTCGCTAACCCCCCATCACCTTGGGCAGCCACAGTACCAGCTGCGGAAAGATGAAGATTAGTATCAGGCCCACAAGCTGTACCAACATAAATTGCATCATACCCAGGTAGATATCTTTCAAATCCCAGTCCGGCACTACGCCCTTTAAGAAGTACGCCGACAGTGCGACCGGTGGCGAAAGCCAGGCCGTTTGCAAATTCACCGCGACCAGAATCCCAAACCATACCATGAGGTCATAGCGGTCCAGGCCATGCACCGAGAGCGCCTCAACCGTCGGCAATAAAATAGGCACAACGATCAAAACAATCGGCACCCACTCCAAAGGCCAGCCCAGCAGGAAGATCAACGCCATAATTAAAATCAAAATCCCGTAAGGCGACATTTCCAGAGTGAGCAGGTATTCCGTCATCATATTCGGTGTACCCAACTTGCTGAACACCGCACCGAAGAAGTTAGACGCCGCAACAAGAAACAGGATCAGCACAGAGATTTCAAGCGTCTTCAGCAAGGCATCTTTAAAGTTTTTCCAGGTAAATCTGCGATACGCAACCGTCAGTAAAAATGCACCGAAAGCACCGCACGCGGCCCCTTCTGTTGGTGTTGCCAGACCAAGCAAAATACTCCCCAGCGCTGACCCAACAAGTGCTGCCGGTGGTACCAGACCGAGAAAGAACTCCCTGCAAACTACCCACATAGAGGAAGCACGGTACTCCTCTGGAAGTTCAGGTCCGAGTGCCGGATTCAGCTGACAACGGATCAGTGCATAGCCTACATAAAGAATCGCCATCAGGATGCCCGGAATAATCGCCGCAGCAAAAAGATCGGTGACAGGCACCTCAAGAATTGGCCCCATAACCACCAGCATAATACTTGGTGGAATCAGAATACCCAGCGTTCCACCGGCAGTAATCACCCCTGCCGATAGCTTTACGTCATAACCGGAACGGTTCATGGTTTTTGCTGCCATGATGCCGAGAATCGTGACGGAAGCACCAACAATACCGGTGGCTGCGGCAAAGATAGTGGAGACAAAAAGTACCGCAATATAAAGCGACCCTTTCACGCGAGACAGCATCAGCTGCACCGCGGTAAACAGCCGTTCCATCAACCCGGCCTGCTCCATCAGGATGCCCATAAAGATAAATAACGGCACGGCAGACAACGTCTGCTCCATCAGTGCGCCTGAGAACTGCAGGGTTTCGAGGTAGAAAACCAGACCGCCAAATCCCCAGTAACCAAACACGGTACCCAGGAAAATCAGCGTAAAAGAAATAGGAAAACCAATAAATATCGCGAACAGCATGCTGGCGAGCATCAGCGCGCCAATCATTTCGTTGCTCAGATTGCTAAGCGTTTCAATCATACCGGCCATCTCCCGCGAGTCATTGCGTACCAGCTTTTAAGGGTTTCGGAAATGCCTTGCAGAATCAGGAAAAAAACACCCAGCGGTATAGCAGTTCTTACCGGGCCAAGCTGTGGCATCCAGGCGGTGTCCATGGCGCGTTCGCCGCGACTCCAGGCCGACCATGCGTAGTCGATGCCGTAATACAGAAGAAAGACCATTCCAGGAAAATACAACACCAGGTACAAAACCAGATCGACAGTGCCCTGGGTTCGGGCAGACCAGTTGCGATACAAAAAATCCGCCCGGATATGCACTCCGCGCGACAACGCGTAACCAGCGCCAAGCATAAACATGGCACCGTACAACATGCGGCTCACATCATAGGCCCACAGCGTGGGCGCGGGCTGGAGCTGACTGGGTGCATCGGGGTTGGTAAAAACTCGAACAATTTCGTCCCACCAGCCGGCAGGTGAAGTACCAAAATTACGGACGACAACTTCATAGACCACCGCGAGACACAGTGGCACCAGCATCCAGCGCACCGTGCGTCCGGTCCAGTCACTGAAAGTATCGATTGCGCCGATCACCTTACGGTGCCAGAGCGCCATATCGTCAGGGAGTTCGCCAGGTGCCGCCGATCTTCGTTCGGCAATCAATTCATCAGCGATTTCCAATTCGCCGGGATCGACCTCTTCAGCCATGAGTTTGTCTCGATGTGAGGGTGGAAGCGCGAAAGCTTATAAAAAACAGGCCCCGTAGCTTCAAGAACATACGGGGCCTGTGGTTACCGGAGCAGAAAAACACCGGTTAGGACTCTGCACGGCAGAAAGAACCTCTACCGCGCAGACTCCAAGCGGCCTGAATAACTCACCGCTTCAGGAATCCGAAGATTCCGCTATTTCAGTGATTCCGCATAAGCACCGCCCAACGCTGCGTTAGATGCTTGCGCACCCGCCCAGAAAGGCACAGCAATGTTGGCGAACTCTTTCATAGAATCCCATACTTCTGCGAAAAACTCGTTTTCAGCAGCGTTTTTCTCAAGAGTCGCGTTGGCTGCAGCCATGTACTCTACGAAGTAATCCGCAGGAGTATCATGCAGTTGCACGCCGTGATTCTCAGTGAGGTCTTTCAGTGCTTTACCGTTTTCATAGATGCGGTAGCTGATTGATTTGATCAGTGAAGCATCTGCGGCAACTTCCATCGCACGCTGCTGGAGAGGAGTCAGTTTGTTCCAAACGTCGCCATTGATGTACATGTCAGCGTTTACAACAACCTGGTGAAGACCCTGCAGGTAGTAATGCTTCAGAACTTTCTGAAATCCGAACACGCTGTCAGGCTTGGGGCAGCACCATTCGGCCGCGTCGATTGTGCCTTTTTCAAGAGCCGGAAGAATATCTCCGCCACCCATGGCTACTGCAGCAACTCCGATGTCGTTGTAAGTCTGGCCCGGGATGCCCGGAGGCGCACGGAAGCGCAGCTTGCGAAAGTCGTCGAGGCTGTTGATTGGCTCTTTAAACCAACCCAGTGCTTCAGGGCCTACAGGTTGAAGCATCAACCCATGTACGTTCATACCCATTTCGTCCCACAGGCGATCATAGAGTTCTTTACCGCCACCCTGGTGGAACCAGGACAAGAACGCGATGTTGTCGATACCGACACCAGCACCGGCAACCGGAGAACCGAACAGCATTGCTGCAGGGTGCTTACCAGACCAGTAGTGAGTCCATGCGAATCCACCATCGAGCAGGCCTTTGTCTACCGCGTCAAGGATGTCTGCACCAGGAACAACAGAGTTGTTAGGCAGTACTTCGATCTGTACCTCGCCTTCTGTCAGGTCACTGACGGTGGAAGCGAAATCCTTAAGCATAACGATTTCATCAGCAGCATCTGAAAGTACCGATTGCACTTTGATTGTAGTTGCAGCTGATGCCGTTCCAGCTACCAATACCGTGCTGAGCGCGGTGGCACTTAGTAGATGTTTTAGTTTCATAATTCCTCCAAGGGAGATTGATCTTATTCGAGAGGCTTGCGTGTGCCCCGGCCAGCGGCAAAGGCATCACTTCACTATGCTGAACCGCCCGATAATAGTCAACCGCATCTGCGCCATTTCTGATGCGCGGTCCCGTTAACACCGCCTACACTCTATATTTTTCGCATTAACTGTTAACGAAACCCGTCACAGTCGACGGTGTGCGCATCCGCAAAACCGCGAACGATGACAGCAGAGTCGGTATGCATGGCAAAAAGATGAAAATCCGGTAGCGATTTCAGCAGCGGGATAATCTCACCGAACTTGTTTTCCATGTGTTTCAGCACATGTTCCCAGGTCTTGTCATCGCGCGGCACCAGAGTTGCTCGAGCCGGGAACGTGACCCTTTTACGTGCATGCAGGTTGTCGCTGTCGCTCTCGTTTTCAATAAACAACAGGCTGGCACGAGGGTTGGATTTCAGATTGCCGGTATGCAGAGATAGATCGCTGACAAATATGTACAAAGAACCGTCGACAATCACGTATGGCGAGTAGCTTATTTCGGGCGTACCGTCTGATGTGCTGGTGGCCATCAGCACGGTTTTGAATTGTCCGCAAAGCGCCTGGATATCCATGTGAAGATCATTGCCATTGTCAGTTGCCATAATGCGCCGCCGTTGTTGTCATTGGTTAATTGCAGGTACTAACTACCCCGGTGCCATAGTATAAACATAGTAAGCTTAAGCTCAGTACACCCTGCCGCATAACCGGAGAATACCCATGAGAAATGCGATCGCCGAGAACGATAAGAAGTACGTCCTGCATCCGTACACCAATCTCTCCGCGCACCAGGAACTGGACCCGTTTATTATCACGCACGGCGAAGGCATCTACGTATGGGATGATCAGGGCAACAAACTCATTGAGGGGATGTCCGGGCTATGGTGCGCATCACTCGGATTTAACGAACAACGCCTGACCGATGCAGCCACCAGGCAAATGCAGAAACTGCCCTACTCGCATCTGTTCAGCCATCGCTCCACTGAACCTGCGATCGAGCTTTCAGAAAAGCTGATTGATATCGCACCTGATAATATGTCACGGGTATTCCTTGTGAATTCCGGTTCCGAAGCGGTAGATATGGCGATTAAAATCGTCTGGTACTACAACAACGCTCTAGACCGGCCGCTTAAGAAAAAAATCATCTCACGCAAGCGCGCCTATCACGGGATAACCATCGCATCGGGCAGCCTGACAGGACTCCCCTACGTACACGATGGCTTTGATCTGCCCGCCATACCGGTGATGCACACTGAAACCCCGCACTTCTATCGCGAAGGGCTGGAAGGTGAAAGCGAAGATCAATTCACTGATCGTCTCGCACAAACTCTTGAAGAACAGATACTCGCTGAAGACCCCGAAACTATAGCGGCTTTTATTGCAGAACCAGTGATGGGTGCCGGCGGTGTATTGGTGCCACCGGCAAACTACTTCGAAAAAATCCAAACCGTTTTAAACAAGTACGACATTCTACTGATATGCGATGAAGTCATTTGCGGTTTTGCACGAACCGGCCAGATGTTCGGCAGCCAGACCTTTAATGCTCAACCTGACCTGATGACCGTTGCCAAACAACTGTCATCGGCTTACCTGCCAATTGGTGGCGTTATGCTAAGCGAAAAAGTGTACGACGCTCTAGTTAAAGGCAGCGACCGACATGGCATGTTTGGCAGCGGCAACACTTATGGCGGACATCCGGTTGCCGCAGCAGTTGCCGTAGAAACGCTTAATATCTATGAAGAGCAGAACATCGTCAGCCATGTGCAATCGTTGTCAGCCCAGTTTGAAAAGGGCTTACAGGATCTTACCGCACACCCGTTGGTTGGTCATGCACGCAGTGCAGGATTAATCGGTGCCATTGAGATCGTAAAAGACAAAGAAACTAAAGAGCAGTATCCGGTAGCGGATAAAGTCGCTGCGCAAATCGCCTCCCACGCACGCAATCACAATCTGATTCTCAGACCTACACCGGGTGACAGCGTGGCATTGTGCCCACCTCTAATTATTAACAGCACCGAGCTTACACTGATTTTTGACCGTTTAACGCAAGCGCTTGATGATATGCATAACAGTATGAGCTAACGCTGCCGGCACCGGATCAAACGATCCGGTGCAAGACCGCCATAAAATCAACGCTCGCGTCAGTAATTCGACACGAATACTGCTGCCTTGCAATATGGGTTGCGCAAAACCTATTCTTCAAAATCACTTATTGAGCCTTAAGCCGTGCACAAGTCAGGTTTTATGTGACCTTGTGTAAACAGATAGTGCTGGCAGTACGATCTGCACAAAAATTGTTTTACCCAAAAGTCAGTTCGCCGACGTAATAGTACATTGGTCGACATTTTTGCAGCGCATGTACTAAACGTACACACAGTAATCGCAGCGATATTAGGGTAAAGCAGATGAAATATAAGTTGTCCCACCGCCCGTCAGGATCTTTCGTAATAAACAAAGCCACCGGTGTGGTTTTCGTTGTTACCTCCCTGGCGCTATCAGGTAACGTAGTTGCCACACCCAGTGTTTCAACCACTGACGACACCAGACTGCGCTCAAGCGGCGCACCACGTGGCTGGACCAACTACTCCGGGTCATGCGATACCAGCAGCCCCAGCAACTGGGGTTGGAACAACGCCGCCTGGGTTGGATCTCCTCCGTACAACCCACCCAACGGACATAGTTATTTCTTATCATGCGGCTCATGGTTCGACTCTGAAGCGGCAGGCTCGACCATCAACGGGCTAACTGCCGGAGAGGACTACACGGTTACGTTTTACGTGGCAGGCTTTCAGGTTCCCGGCACTTATGGAGCCGCAGTAGGCAATAGTTTCTCTGTCAGTGTTGGTAACGATACCAGTGGTGAAGTTTCCTACAGCGCGAGTGGCTGGACACAACAGACGTTTACCTTCACCGCTGACTCCACTTCTGAAACAATTATCTTCCAGGGCCCGGGCGGTACCGAAGACCCTTATCGGATGACACACTTCAGCATGGCATCGGATGCAGTAGTCGCCGTGTTAACCGATGCGGACGGTGATGGCCTTAACGACAACGACGAAGCAACGCTCGGCACCGACCCGACCAATCCTGACTCTGATGGCGACGGCATCAACGATGGCGATGAAGTTACCACTACTCAAACAGATCCAACCAAAGCCGACACCGATGGCGATGGCTTAAATGACGGCACGGAAGTTAATACTTCTAACACTAACCCGAACAACCCGGATTCGGACGGTGACACGTTATCCGATGGCGACGAAGTTAACACGCATAGCTCTGATCCCAACAAACAAGACACCGACGGCGAAGGCCTGAACGACAATGTCGAAGTTAACGAAGTTGGCAGCGACCCGACCAAAGTCGATACAGATGGCGATGGCCTTCGAGACGGCGCTGAGGTCAACACACATAGCACGGATCCACTCAAAGCTGATACCGATAACGACGGCCTTAACGACGGTGATGAAATTTCCATACACTTCACCAATCCGTTAAACCCCGACACCGATGGTGGTGGCACCAACGACGGTGACGAAGTTGCCAACGGCTCGAACCCGGCCAGTAACAACAGCGACGATATACCCGACTCTGACAGCGACGGACTGGATGACAGCGAAGAGCTTGTTGCCAACACCAACCCGTCGAATCCCGACAGCGATGGCGATGGCCTCAGTGACGGCACCGAAGTTAACGTATCTAACACTGATCCGAATAATCCTGACTCAGACAACGACGGGTTAAGCGATGGTGACGAAGTTAATACTCACAACACCGATCCGAAAAATCCGGATACTGATGGCGGCGGCACTAACGACGGTGACGAAGTTGCCAATGGCAGTGACCCGGTTAGCAACACCAATGACGATATTCCGGACACTGACGGCGATGGCCTGAGAGACGACGCTGAGGCAACTGCCGGTACTGATATCAACAATCCGGATACCGACGGCGACGGTATCAACGATGGCACCGAAGTCAACACCACGAACACCGACCCAACCAAAGCGGACACAGACGACGACGGTTTAACAGACGGTGAAGAGGTAAACACGCACAACACCGATCCGAATAACCCGGACACTGATGGTGGCGGTACCAGCGACGGTACTGAAATCAGCAATGGTTCAGACCCGCTCAACAACGACAGCGACGACATTCCGGATACCGACAATGACGGCCTGAACGACACTGAAGAGGCTCTGCAGGGTACCGACCCGGCCAAGCCCGACAGCGATGCCGACGGCCTGACAGATGGCGCTGAAGTCAATACCCATAACACCGATCCGAATAACCCGGATTCGGATGCCGATGGTTTACGTGACGGCGCTGAAATCACTGAGACAAACACCGACCCTGCAAACGCAGACTCGGACGGTGACAGCCTCAATGATGGCGATGAAGTGAACACTCATCTCACTGACCCGACCCTGGCGGATACCGACGGCGACACACTCTCCGACGGTGAAGAGGTTAATACAACCGGCACTAACCCGAACTCAGGTGATACCGATGGTGACGCGCTGGCAGACAATACCGAAATTTCGACTACCGGCACCGACCCTCTGGTCAGAGACACCGATAACGATGGTCTGACCGATGGCGAAGAAGTGACTACGCACGGAACCAACCCCAACAATCCGGACAGTGATGGTGGCGGTGCACCCGATGGTGATGAAATCATCAGCGGCACCAACCCGGCTGAGGGCGCTGACGATGTGATTGATCTAGATATTGATGACGACGGCATCCCTAACGCAGTAGAAGGTAACGGCGATCAGGATGGCGACGGTATTCCAAACTACCGTGACCTCGACAGCGATAACGATGGTATTACCGATATTGTTGAAGCCGGTGGTGCCGATGTTGATGGCGACGGTAAAGTCGACAATATGACTGACGCCAATGCCGACGGTCTGGACGACGCGGTAGCCGCTAATCCGCTACCTACTGCAGACACCGACGTTGACGGCCTTGCCAACTACCTGGATGTCGACTCCGATCAGGACGGTTTGACCGACCTTTTTGAAAGCGGTGGCACCGATGCCGACGGTAACGGTGTACTGGACAACATTCAGGACGCGGATGCCGATGGCCGCGACGATAACATCGCACTCAACCCGCTGCCGTTACTCGACACTGATGGCGATGGCAGACCCAACCGTCTCGACCTGGACAGCGACGGTGACGGCGCAAATGATCTGGTTGAAGCCGGAGGTACCGACAGCAACAACGACGGCATGATTGATCTATTTATCGATGACGATGGTGATCGTATCCCGAACCAGGCAGACGTGAATTCCACAGGTGGAAACGACGCTGATGGCGACGGTATCGACGACATTGCCGATGTTGATCTCACTGGAGGCAGCGATATTAACAACAACGGTATTGACGATACCTTCGACGCCGACCCGGATGGCGACGGACGAGCTACCGTTGTAGCCAGCGATAACTTTACCCGACTGCCCGACTCGGACAACGACGGAACTCCCGACGTACTCGAAAGAGAAGGTGCACAGTTGCTTACCGGTCTTAGCGGATCAGCCTCTGGGTGTACGCTAAACAGTGGTGTGAAGGGTCCGGTCGATCCTCTACTGGCATCATTACTGGCGCTATCCGGACTGGCCTGCCTGAGACGCCGCAAGCAACGCTAACTTCGGGCTTTACATAAGCAGTATTGATGAATAAGGGCGTCTATAAAGACGCCCTTTTTTATGTTTAAACATGCGAAGTATAAGGATGGAGAGTCTGTCTTTTGCACCAGGGGTAAACTATAGTACAGCGCCGATCTGGCTTGGCACTTACAACCCGCTACTTTGTTTAAACGCCTCTGGCACAGGTACAGTGAGGTTGTCTGAAACAGTCGCACCAACATTCTCACCGCGAGTCCACAGTGATGTTACCCGGTTACCGCGCACAGTGATGTCACGTGTTTGCCGATACTCGATAGCACCGCGATAACTGTCATACAACAGTACCGAGTTATCTTCCACCAGGGTACCTCGCG
>CALLLY010000137.1 GCA_938008205.1 uncultured Granulosicoccaceae bacterium | reverse complement strand
ATCGGTATACGTGCAGTGGTGCCCGTTGTCGCCTTTGCAATGATCATCAGCAATATCAACCGTATCTATTTGTTTCGTGAGGCGATTGACTGGAAAGCCTACAGATCGCTAATGATGACTGGTTTGCCCGGTATCATTGTTGGTGCGGTGGTGTACCTTTATCTTCCCATTAAGGCAATCGCTATTGTCATGGGGTGTTTTCTACTCGTGTCCATACCCTTGCGAAGAGTGTTTAAAAAGCGCAACTACAAAGTAGGGTATCGTGGTTTGTCTGTGGTGGGGATTGTGTACGGACTGATATCGGGCACTGTGTTCGGTGGTGGTATGATTCTCGGGCCCTTTTTTCTGGGTGCCGGTATTGTTGGTCAGAGTCTGGTAGGAACCGTAGCCGCGCTTGGGCTCACTCTGAATATTACCAAATCGATTGTATTCGGAGCAGGTAGTCTGCTGGACAGCGAGCTTATGACGTTAGGGCTGGTTGTCGGCGTGTGCACTATACCCGGCGGGATGCTTGGCAAGTGGATTGTGAAAAATACTGATGTGGCCGTTCATACCGTCGTTGTGGAGGCTCTGATGTTTGCCGGTGGTTGTTATTTTTTGCACCAGGGTTTTTCAATTCACAGCACCTAGCGCTATATCCGGTTTAATCAGTACAACACCGGGTCATCGCATCTATCCGTAGTTTAAGTACTTTTTCGCGGTAGAAACATGGCAGTGTTCTGATTGCTGACACAGATTATGAAGGATATACGCCTGACAGGTTTTACTCAATCGAGATTACTTTGCTATGCTGGTTATTCGGTGGGTGGATCTGTATTGATGGATAAATATCTCAACATACTGAAGCAGCAGGAGCACAGGCTTGCGCCGGGTCTGTTAAAGCGCCACAGGCTGGTGTGCAAACAATTGACCTTCGAAGGTACCGCGCCGCTGTATGTGGCAAAGCCTCACTGGACCAACCGCTTTGACGCCGAAAAAGACAGTACGATTGGATTGTTTTTTGCCATCTGGGTAACTCCGCAGTTGATCGAACGCAAACAGTTCGCCTATAACCTGCATTCTAAACAACTTCGAAATTTACCCGGGTACAAGGTAACGTCACGGAAATTTGCCAGCGAGTTTCGTATTGCCATCAAAGACAAGGTTTCAGACTGGCCAGAAATCAGTTTAGATTACGGGCCCGTGACTCTGTTTGAAGGCCGGGACTCATGCGAGCGGGATTCATTTGCTCAAAAGGTTGAACAAAGAGTCACTGCTTTTGTGAAAATTCACGCCGAAGTCGACACACTACTGGCCGGTTATGCTGCGTAATTCTGCCGTTTATCAGATCCTGATAAGATATTTGTTCTCGTGCTAAATACTAATAAAGGTACGACGCACACCGCACTGTGGGGAGACTTGTTGGCAGGTTTTCTGGAAGGCTTATTTCAGTTTGCAGGGGGCAAAAAAAGACCTTCGATAGGGAGTAGGTTATTACCAGCTTCCGCCAGGCAAAACCGAACTCTTGTGGTCGCTGCTAATTGTGCTATCTGGATTTCGGTAGTGGTGATGATTGTCCTGGTAGTTAAGTGGTTAAGTTAACCGCACTGGGTCCAAACTCAACATGTTGCAAGAACCCAGGTCATAGTAATATTGTGGTGGCGTGTAACTGGATTCTGGTAACGACATGAAAGCTGCTGTTCTTCGAGAGATTAACAAACCTCTGGTCATTGAGGATGTACAGATTGATAACCCCGGACCCAGAGAAGTATTGGTTCGAACAGCGGCCGCTGGTGTCTGCCACAGCGACTACCATTTTATGAATGGCAGTTATACCACAGCGCTGCCGTCGATCATGGGGCATGAGTCTGCTGGTGTGGTAGAAAAGGTAGGTAGTGAAGTTTCTTACCTTAAGCCCGGAGATCATGTGATCAGCTGTATGTCGATGTTCTGTGGGAGCTGCCGCTATTGCCTGACAGGTAAGCCGTATGGTTGCGATAACCTTGATGATATGGCCAGGGAGGATCGTATATTCAAAGGCGATGAAAATGTGTATCAGGGGTATAACCTTGGTTCGTTTGCGGAGCAAATGCTATTGCATGAGCATGCGCTGGTTAAAATTCGCCCTGATATGCCACTGGACCGGGCGGCTCTTATAGGCTGTGCGGTAACCACCGGCGTCGGTTCCGTGATTCATACCGCCAAAGTAGAGCCTGGCAGTACCGTCGTTGTGATTGGTTGTGGTGGAGTGGGGCTGTCCGCTGTGAATGGTGCAGCAATCGCCGGCGCCGGACAAATTATCGCCGTTGATATTACCGATGAAAAGCTCGCTCTCGCAAAACAGTTCGGCGCAACCAATGGAGTGAATGCAACAAACCACGATCCGGTAGAAGCGATTCTTGAACTGACCAGCGGTGGGGCTGACTACGCTTTTGAAGCGTTAGGATTAAAACATACCTGTGAACAGGCGTTTGATATGATCCGACCGTCTGGTACCGCCTGCATCATCGGTATGGTTCCGGAAGGACAAAAGATCGAGATTAATGCTGCCAGCCTTATCAATGACAGACGTCTGATTGGTTCTAATATGGGATCAAATGCTTTTCGAATTGATATGCCAAGGTTTGTTAAATTCTATATGCAGGGTAAACTTAACCTTGATGCATTGATTTCCAGACACGTCTCACTGGAAGAGGTCAACGACGCCTACACCGAGATGTTGTCTGGCAGCGTAGCACGCAGTGTTATTACATTTGATATTGACTAGCCAGTTGCGATTTTGTTTCTATGCAGAAATATCCGCCAATGCAGCTATAACGTGTTCGGTAGATTCCAGGTTACGAATGTCGAGGTAGATTTTGTCGTTTTGAATCCGCCCGATGATTGGTACAGGTAAATCGCGCAAGCGCTTAGCGAGTAATTCAACCCCAGTGCTTTTTGGAGTTAATACCACGGCAAAGCTGCCAAGAGTTTTCGTCGGCAGGGCGCCACTGCCGATCTGGCACTCGCAGGGTTCAACGCCTGCGCTCAGTAAGCTGGAAAATTGCGTGCTGATATGATTTTGCAAACTATCGGCAATTTGTTTTATTTGCTCTGGTGCACGTGTCAGCAGACGAAGTGTCGGGCTGTGTTCGATCAGCGTTTTAGGGTTTGCATACTGTTTCAGTACAACTTCTAGAGCAGCTATAGTGAGTTTGTCTAATCGCATGGCGCGCTTGAACGGGTTTTTATCAATAGCCTGAATAAGCGATTTTTTACCCGCAATAATGCCACATTGAGGGCCGCCGAGAAGTTTGTCGCCACTGAAGGTGATGATATCGATACCTTCGTTTAACGCTTCTCTTGCAGTGCGCTCTGCCGGCAAACCATACTCGGTCAGGTCGATCAGACTGCCGCTGCCCATATCATCGATCAGGGGCAGGCCGGACTGTTGTGCAAGCGTTGCCAGTTTTGCTGCAGGCACGCTGTGCTTAAATCCGTTAATCTCGAAGTTGCTGGTATGTACTTTCATCAATGCGCCGGTGCGCTTGCGAATTGCGGCCTGATAATCTTTTAAGTGGGTTCGGTTAGTGGTACCAACTTCGCGCAGCTTGCATTGAGCTTTTTTCATAATA
>CALLLY010000136.1 GCA_938008205.1 uncultured Granulosicoccaceae bacterium | reverse complement strand
CAAGCCTGTCTAACCAAGACATGCTCACTACGGCGCTATCGGGTTTGGTTGAGAAATATAATCTGCAGGGCGAGGTAATAGACGAAACGGTTGCCGGCGCGGTTATCACTCACAGCAGAGACTGGAACCTGGCGCGAGAATCGGTTTTGAGTACTGAACTGTCACCGCTGTCCCCCGGGCTCACTATGCAACAGGCTTGTGGTACCAGCCTGCAGGCAGCGCTTACCTCGTCGGCCAAGATTGCTACCGGTCAGATTGACTGCGCCATAGCTGCGGGTTGTGACACGGTCAGTGATGTACCGATCGTTTTCGGGCGTAAATTTTCACAGCGATTGGTGCAGCTGGGTCGAGCCCGGTCTGCGATGGCAAAACTAAAAGTGCTGAAGGGTTTTGGCCCCGGAGAACTCAAGCCATTGCCGCCGTCGGTTAACGAGCCACGCACACTGCTGTCAATGGGGCAACACTGCGAGATGATGGCGCAGCATTGGGGCATCACTCGTGAAGCTCAGGACGAGCTCGCGGTAGAAAGCCATTTGAAAGCTGCTGCGGCTTACGATGAAGGCTTTTTTGATGATCTGATCACCCCGTGTGAAAAGGTGGTGCGTGATAACAACATGCGGCCGGATACTTCGGTTGAAAAGCTCGCAGGTTTGCGTAAGGCCTACGACAAATCCGATAAGGGTACGCTGACGGCCGGTAACAGCACACCGCTGACCGATGGCGCTTCTTCGGTACTGCTGGCCTCAGAAGAATGGGCGCGGGAACGGGGTCTGCCGATTCTTGCCTATCTGACGCACGGCCAGACTTCTGCTGTTGATTTTGTAGGTGGTGAGGGGCTGCTGATGGCACCTGCTGTGGCGGTCAGCAAAATGCTGCAGCGAGCTGGTATTAAACTGCAGGACTTCGATTTTTACGAAATTCATGAAGCGTTTGCTGCACAAGTGCTTTGTACACTCGCTGCCTGGGAATCTGAAGAATATTGCAGGGAAAGGCTGGGTCTTGGCGAAGCACTTGGGAGTATCGATCGCGCTAAAATGAATGTGAAAGGCAGCAGTCTGGCTGTTGGCCATCCGTTTGCTGCTACCGGTGCGCGAATTGTCGCCACACTGGGCAAGATCATCGATCAGAACCAGGGTGGTCGTGGACTCATATCGGTATGTACTGCAGGAGGCATGGGTGTTACTGCCATACTGGAACGATAGAAACAGGAGAGTGGTATGCCAAGGTACTATGTACAAACATTGTTATGGGTTGCCCGGGTATCGATTGCCTGTTTCTGGGTTTGGAGTGCCACGGTGATAGCCGGGGAACAGCATCAGCCTGTTTACGATCAGTATTCGCTGCAGGCCAGCGCTGAAAGCGAAGTGGTAAATGACCGTATGCTGGTGCGCATGCAGGTGGAGCATGAAGATCGTGATGCCGCAGCGCTGGCCGGTAAGGTCAATGCAGATATGCAATGGGCACTGGATCAGCTTGGGGCTGCTGAGTACGAATCAATTCAGGTGAAAACAGAAAACTATTCAACCTACCCGAAGTACGAGCAAAATCGGGTGGTGGGTTGGCGATCGGTACAGATGCTTGCGCTATCTGGCGGGGATTTCGACGCGATTAAAGCGGCAGTACAAATATTGCAAGGCCGCCTGCAAGTGCAAAGCATGTCTTTCAAGCCCAGCGACGAGACCCGTCGCCAGATGGAAGATGCGCTTATCAACACGGCGCTCGACAACATGAAACACCGTGCGAAGATTGTGCAGGAGAATATGGGGGCCTCCGGTTTCCGTATCATGCACCTGAATATTGATACCGGTCATCGCTATGCTGGCAGAGCCCGTATGGAAACCAGTATGATGCGCAGCGCAAGCGTTGAGAGTGCGCCTGCAGTGGATGGCGGTGAATCGACTCTGAGCGTTACCGTCAGCGGTCAGATACAATTGCAATAACGCAGCACGTTTAACGTGTTGAACCGGGCTTGCCGGCGTTGTGGCGTCGTCGGGCCTGCAACCGGTGTCGTTGCCAAACTGCATTCACAGGGTTTGTTGCACTACATTGGTGGAAATAAACAACGATTACAATCCAACGTTTACTAGCTAACAATTGAGGATGTACGAATGAAAATACTGGTCGCGGTCAAGCGTGTACTGGACTACAACGTCAAGGCACGCGTCAACGCGGAAGGCACCGGAATCGACCTTGCCAACGTTAAAATGTCGATGAACCCGTTTGACGAGATTGCCGTTGAAGAAGCGCTGCGCATCAAGGAAGCCGGCAAAGCTGATGAGGTTATTGCGGTTTCCATCGGCGTGACCCAGTCTCAGGAAACGATTCGTACCGCACTGGCGATGGGTGCTGATCGCGGTATTCTGGTTGAGACTGACGAAGAAGTTCAGCCGCTTGGCGTGGCCAAAATTCTGGCAGCAATTGCTGCTCGCGAAGAGCCGGGCCTGGTGATTGTGGGTAAGCAGTCCATCGATGACGACAGCAACCAGACCGGTCAAATGCTCAGTGCACTGATGGACTGGACGCAGGCAACTTTCGCCTCGGAAGTAAACATCGATGGCGACTCCATGAAAGTGACTCGCGAAGTCGATGGTGGTCTTGAATCCATCGAGCTGCAGCTGCCGGCCGTTATCACCACTGATCTGCGCCTGAATGAGCCTCGCTATGCGAAGCTGCCAAACATTATGAAAGCCAAGAAAAAGCAGCTCGACGTCCTGACACCTGCAGAGCTCGAAGTCGATATTGCTCCGCGCCTCGTCACTGTAAAGGTAGAAGAGCCACCACAGCGCAAAGCCGGTGAGATTGTCGGCAGCGTTGCCGAACTTGTCGACAAGCTTAAAAACGAAGCCAAAGTCATTTAAAACAGTCGACAGGTTACGGCTGAAGATCAAACAGATAATCGGGAAATAACATGACAATATTAGTGATTGCCGATCACGACAACAGTGAGCTCA
>CALLLY010000135.1 GCA_938008205.1 uncultured Granulosicoccaceae bacterium | reverse complement strand
TGATGGTGCATGGTGAATGTGAATGGGATGCCTGGTGTCTTGATCCTCGACGATTTACCCAATACGCCAACACTGAGCATACCTGTCTCAAGGCCATTGAAGACTACCAAAACGAGTTTCATTACCACATGCCGCATGAGCATCGGCCGGCCGCACGGCTCTCGCGTACCACTCCGCTGTATCCGGTGCTGGATGGCCTGGGCGCAGTCTGGGGTGTGGTGAATGGCTGGGAGCGTGTATTGTGCTTTAAGCCTGCAAACAACCCGGACTTTACCGACACCCACAGTTATCGTTTTACTGATACTCAAGCGGTGATAGAACAGGAGGTTAATGCCCTGTGCAGTAATGTAGGTGTAATGGAAGTGTCGGGGTTTAATCGGTTTGAAATAAAAGGCGAGGGTGCCACAGCGTTTTTAAATAACCTGATCTGCGGAAAACTGCCTGCAAAAACGGGCAAGGTCAGCCTGTGTTATCTGTTAAACGAACATGGCCATGTGTTAGGTGAAGCGACTATTGCCAAACTCGCCGATGAGCACTATTGGTACGGCTCGGCAGCGGCGGCCGAATGGCATGATAAAGACTGGCTCAATCGCACTATGCCGCAAGCTGTCACACTAACGGAAATGGCAGCGAGCCATACCATACTAGTGGTTGCCGGGCCGCAGTCACGTGCGTTGCTGCAATCGTTGTCTCCGCGGTGTGACTGGTCAAAGCCGTCATTTCCGTGGATGAGTGTTCGTCAGATGAGGCTTGGCCATGCAGCGGTAACAGCCATGAGTGTGAGCTTCTCCGGAGAGCTTGCCTATGAGCTGCACATACCCAATGAACAGTTGTATCTGGTGTGGCAGCTGTTAGTTGAGGCGGGTACACAATTCAACCTGACTAAGTTCGGCCTTTATGCCACCGAGTCTATGCGCATGGAGAAGGGTTATCGCCACTGGAAGGCAGATCTTATCTACGAGCGCAACCCGATAGAATCGGGGCTGGATCGCTTTGTTCATCTGGACAAGGAGAGCTTCATTGGCAAACAGGCGTTGCTTGAAGAGATAAAGCGTGGTCCACAGCGGCAGTTTGTCACCATGGTGGTTGAGTGTGATGTGGCAGCGGCGCACGCTGGTGATTCTCTGTACCACGGTGATGATCTGGTGGGCACGGTCACTTCAGGTGGTTTCGGGCACCGCGTTAAAAAGAATATCGCTTATGCGTTTGTGAAACCTGAGCATGCGCAAATCGGTTCATCGCTTCAAATCGTTATTCTGGGCACGCCCTACAACGCCACGGTGTGTGAAGAGTGTTTGTACGACGCAAACAACGAACGAGTCAGAGCGTAGTCCAATGGCAAGTAAACCCCGCAAGCGCAGTAAAATCAGCGCGCGCGCAGCCATGCATGCCAAAAGAGCGCAAGCGCCGGAAATCAACCCGTGTCCGCCGGGTCCGCAAGGCGGGCAGTACAAACCGTTAACCGACGCAGACATCCAGCAGATCTATTCAACCGCCCTGAAAATTCTGGCAGAGATTGGTATGGGGGATTGCCCGTCAGCACTTGTTGAGCAGGCATTAACCAAAGGCGCATTGCTTAATGATCGCGGGCGTTTGTGTTATCCGGTAAGTATGGTGGAAGAGATTATCGCCGGGGCCTGTAAACGATTTCCCTTCTACGGCAGGGACAGCAGGCATGACTTTGAAGTCGGTGGGGATAAAGTTTATTTCGGTACCGGTGGCGCTGCAGTTCAAACTCTTGATCTGGAAACGCACAACTATCGTGCTGCCACACTTAGAGATCTTTATGACTTTACCCGACTGGCAGATTCCTTAAACAACGTCAGCTGGTTTACGCGTTGTTGCGTTGCAACAGATGTTGAGGATATTCACGACCTTGATATCAATACCGCTTACGCATTAATAAAGGGCACAAACAAACCTGTGGGTACCAGTTTTACACTGGGTTCCACCGTCGACCCCATTGTCGAGATGTTTGATACTGTGATGGGTGGCCCCGGCAAGTTCAGTCAGCGGCCGTGTTGTAAAGCACATATAAGCCCGGTGATCTCGCCTTTGCGTTATGGTGAAGATGCCTTTGATGTAGCAATGGCAGCGGTAAAACACAATATGCCGTTAAACAATATTATTGCTGCACAATCGGGCGCAACATCACCGGCAACGCTAGCCGGTATGCTTGCAGCAACACTTGCGGAAACTCTAGCTGCGCTGGTGATGGTGAATGTATTTAAGCCAGGTTATCCGATGATATTCTCGAACTGGCCGTTTGTTATTGACTTACGCACGGGTTCCTTCAGCGGTAGTGGTGGTGAAATAACCTTGCTCAACGCAGCATCAGCACAGTTATCTAACTGGCTGGGCCTGCCGTCGGGGGCTGCTTCCAGTATGAGTGATGCCAAAGCAGTCGATGCGCAAATGGGGCTTGAAAAAGCGATGTCTTCACTGGGTGTGGGGCTGGCCGGTTGTAATATGGTGTACGAATCAAGCGGTATGATGGCTAGTTTGCTTGGTGCGTCTTATGAGGCCATGTTGATCGATGATGAAATGCTCTCACAGGTTTATCGGGTACTGCGGGGTATCGAAGTTAACGAAGAGACTCTCGGGTTCTCCGCCATTGAAGAAGCGGTTTACGGAGAAGGGCATTTTCTCGGTTCGCAACATACGATGGATGCGATGCAGCGTGACTATTTCTGGCCCAGTGACTTGTCTGATCGACAGCAGCCCTCTGCATGGGAAGAGGGTGGCTCTATGGATATGTGGCACAGAGCCAATGTTAAGGTGAAGGAGATTCTGGCTTCGTATGATCCGCAGTATGTTGGTGGGGAGGAGGATCGCAGGATTCGGGCGCGGTATAGGATTTTGTTGGATTGATGGTGTTGTTTTTTTTGTTTGGTTTGTCCGAGTACGCTTGCTTAGTACGGCTTGCTTAGTACGCGTGCCATCCATGGCGGTTTTCGATGCCATTCCATGGCACTACGAGTCACTTTTGGAAAAGCCCCAAAAGTAACCAAAAAGGCTAATCGCGGCTAACAAGCCCTGCGGGTTGCTGCGCAATTTTTTGAAATCCTCCTCCACCGGGCCGCGCTGATAGCACATCCCTGTGCAAGCAGCGCTCACGCGCCATCCCTGGCGCTTTGACCCGGCTCCAGAGGATTTCAAAAAACTTATAAGACGCTTGGGGTCCGCAGGTGTGGGTGAGTTTGTCTATTTTTTTGGTTGTGTGTAACACCGCTGACTGACTGGCTTAGAGCTATCAAAGGAAGCCCGAAGCGTAAGCGAGATCTATAGATGCCTCGCTTACGCGTCGGTTACCTGTTATTGCTAACTGTCGGTACCAACATCCACATCACACCCCGAACTATACAAGCCCTTTCAAACGTGCTAGTCCGTAGGAGCTGATAGTAATGCCATCTTTGATTACCCCTTCTATCATCATGCGTTCAAACTCATCCAGACTGATACGCTTTGTAATAAGCCCTTCTTCTTCGCTGTCCAGTGCTTGCTGGTCTGTGGTAAAACCACTGGCCATATAAACATGAAATCCCTGATTGCTGTGTCCATAGGCTTGAAACATATGACCTATATAGGTCAGTGTTTCTGCGATTAGTCCGGTTTCTTCTCTGAGTTCTCCGGCTGCAACGATGGCCGGGTCGGCGTCTGGTTCTGTTTCCCACGAGCCTTGCGGAATTTCCCAGTAACGCTGTTTCACCGGATAACGATATTGTTAAACCAGGTGTATATGGCCATCTTCTATAGGCAATATACAAACGAAATCGGGTTTGTCGACAACGCCGTAAATACCTTCGGCGCCGCTGGCTCTTTTTATCTTGTCTTCATGAACTTTCATCCATCGGTTCTGGTAAACAATCTTACTGCTGAGCGTTTCAATTTCTGCCATGAAGTTTTCCAGTTATTGAGGCGGGGTGGTTATCCCCATACCATCAGAATCATCGGTACTGACACCAATATGATCACCACATCAAGTGGCAGTCCCAATCGCCAGTAGTCACTGAACTGATACCCGCCGGGCCCGAGTACCAGTGTATTGGATTGATGGCCGACTGGCGTTAAATAGGGTGAGGCTGCCCCTATAGCCACTGCCATTAATAGCGGATCTGCGGAGATCGCCAGTGTATCTGCCAGGCTTAACGCTATCGGGGCCATTAAAATTGCGGTGGGTGTATTGTGCACCAGATCTGACAGGCCCATGCTGGTGATTAGTATTAACGTCAGTAATGCCCATAGCGGTATGTCTGCAGCAACGGACACCAGTGCGTTGGCAATGAGTCCGGTAGCACCGGTACTTTGTAACGCTTCACCCACGGGAATCAAAAAACCGAGTAACACGATCACCGGCCATTCAATACTGCGATAAGCCTCGCGCAGTGACACTGCTTTTAATATAACCAGTGCACCTACCACGGTGGTGAATGCGATTTGTACCGGTAGTAATCCGGTTGCGGTTGCGAGAATGCCAAGGCCGAACACTAATGGGGTGGTGAGTGACGCTCTTTTTGGTGTGATTTCCATGCCACGGTTTTTAATTGCCAGACAACCAAGGCTTGCGCAAACCTGTTCCAGCGCCTGTTTTTCTCCCTGCAGTAACAACACATCACCGGTCTTGACCCGAATGTGTTTTAAACGTGCCACAGCAGGGTGATCTTCGCGCGCAATCCCCAACAGGTTCACGGAAAATCTTTTATGCAGATTAATGCTTCGGCTGGCAAACCCTTCTATCATCGAGTTGGGCATTACCACGGCTTCTATGACCATCACATCCGGTGATCTGAGCCAGCCGGGGTCTGTGATTTCGGCACCGGCATGTACCAATGAGGTGTCTTCAAACAACGGCTGTAGCGCTTCACTGTCGCCTTGCAGTATCAGTA
>CALLLY010000134.1 GCA_938008205.1 uncultured Granulosicoccaceae bacterium | reverse complement strand
TCGCAAAAGTAAAAGTGATCTATGCGGATCTGCAATAGATTTTACGTAAGACTTCAACCCAGTCGGGGCTTGAGTCTGACTGTCCCCGGTTTGTGCGGCGCTTGCGAATGCCTGTGCCATAAGTTACCCCGTCAGTCTTTTCAGCAAGCCAAGAAAGTTTGGCCTGTATCACTGTTAGCGATTGTCGCGGCGGCAACTTGAATCAGGTCACATCGCGACAAAGTTGCCACGGACTGAAATCTGTGTGCAAGCGCCGTTGCACGGTTGGCGCATTCTTTGTGCCATTGACCCGGGAGTCGTTAGAGCTGAGAGTCTTTCGATGGTTAATAACTGTTAAGAATGAATGGGGGTTGGGGGAAGTTTGGAATGGGGGATATATCTATGACCAGCCAAAAGAGTGAGCCATACGGTGCTGAGACGCTGACCGTTTCGCAAGCTGTAGGTTGTAAACCTGTGCTTTAGCTGATTTTAATGAGGTTCGAATCGTCAGCGAGTTGAATATTGCGCTTTGCCTCGCTCACGCGTCGGGTTTCCTGGTTACTAACAACATCACACCAGCTGCTACAACACCCTCAAGCGGAGGGTGTCTGCAATTTATTGATGCCTCCGGACTGGAGGCGTATCACTATTTACCAGTGACGACTTTATGATGCTGCTTTGGCTTCGCGGCGACGTTCATACAGTATGAACTCGGTATAGCCGTTTGGTTGCACACGTCCTTTCAGTGCCAGATCCAGCGATGCCTGAAATGTAACGCTGTTGTCGAAGTCCGCAGACATCGGCTTGTAGTCGGCATCACCGCTGTTTTGCTCATCAACAAATACTGCCAGGCGCTTCATTGATTCGGTGACTTCTTCTTCGCTGATGATCCCGTGGTGCAGCCAGTTAGCAATATGCTGGCTGGAGATACGCAGTGTGGCGCAATCTTCCATTAGCGCAATGTTGTTGATGTCCAGCACTTTCGAACAACCGATACCTTGTCCAACCCAGCGCGCTACATAGCCAAGAATTCCCTGACAGTTGTTGTCTAGTTCATTCTTGATTTCCTCTGCGCTAAGGTTACGTCCGGCGGGCAGCAATGGTATTGTCAGGATATCGTCAACGCTTGCTGGTGTGCGTGATTTCAGCTCGTTCTGGCGGTCACGAACATTCATAGAAAAATAGTGTGTGGCGTGAAGTGTTGCCGCAGTGGGTGAAGGTACCCACGCTGTATTGCCGCCTTGCTTTAAGTGTCCGATCTTAGTGGTAAGCATCGCTGCCATTTCATCCGGCATGGCCCACATGCCTTTACCGATTTGAGCGTGATCCTGCAGCCCACACGCCAGACCACAATCGACGTTGTTGTCTTCATAGGCCATTAACCACTTTGCTTCTTTGATCTCGGCCTTTGGCAGCATGGCACCAGCTTCCATACTGGTATGGATGTCGTCACCGGTTCGGTCGAGAAAACCGGTGTTAATAAACACGACGCGGTTTTTCGCAGCGTTGATGGCGTTTTTCAGGTTGACCGTTGTACGGCGTTCTTCATCCATGATGCCCATCTTTAATGTATTGGGCTCAATTGACAGGGCCGTCTCGACGCGTGCGAAGAGCTCGTTCGCCAGTTCCACCTCTGCAGAGCCATGCATCTTCGGCTTAACGATATACACGGAACCCTGACGGCTGTTTTTATGCTCGCCCAGCCCTAACAGATCATGTTTAGCCGAAAGCGATGTCACCATGGCATCGATCAGGGTTTCCGGAACTTCTTCGCCGGCATACTTTACGGTATCGATCATTAACTGCGAGCCAACGTTTCTTACCAGCAGAACGCTACGTCCGGGTAAGGTCAGTGCGCCACCAGTGGGTGACTGATACTCACGATCTGCGGAGAGTTTGCGATCAACGGTGCGTCCGCCCTTTTCAAAACTATGCGCAAGTTTGCCAGTCATGAGTCCCAGCCAGTTGCGGTAAACCATGCATTTGTCTTCAGCGTCTACCGAGGCAACTGAGTCTTCACAGTCGCAAATGGTGGTGATGGCAGATTCGAGGATGATGTCGCACAGGTTTGCCGCATCGGTCTTGCCAATGGCATGGCTTGCGTCGAAGCACAGCTCCGCATGAAGGTTGTTTTTAGTCAGTAACACTTTGTCCGGTGCTGTCGCATCACCCGTAAAGCCCGCAAACTGCGCAGGGTCCTGCAGAGTCGTTTCGCCGCCGTCGGCCAACGCCACCCTCAGTGTGCCGTTGTCGTTTTTGTAGCCGGTTGAGTCTTTGTGTGTACCGGTGGCCAGTGGAAAGTGCTCGTCAAGGAACGCGCGACAATAGGCAACGACTTTATCACCACGAACCGGGTTGTATGCGCCGCTGCGGGTTGCACCGTCGTCTTCGGAGATTGCATCGGTGCCGTACAAAGCATCGTACAGGCTGCCCCATCGAGCATTTGCGGCATTGAGTACGAATCGCGCGTTGTCTAGTGGCACTACCAACTGGGCACCGGCAGTAGTGGCAATTTCTGCATCGACGTTTGAGGTGGCAATCGTGAACTGCGGAACCTGAGGTTCCAGGTAACCAATGTCGGTTAAGTACTTTTTATAGGTTGCGGCGTCTGTACTGTCGTTGTCGCGATGCCAGCTATCAATTTTTTCCTGCAATGCATCCCGGGTAGCGAGGTGC
>CALLLY010000133.1 GCA_938008205.1 uncultured Granulosicoccaceae bacterium | reverse complement strand
ACCAGCGTGTTGTACGCGGAGGACGCCCGATTGCTCCTTATAAGGGAGCTGTAATTCGGTGCTGCAATCGCCGCCATGATGCCAAATATGACAACTGCGATGATCAGCTCTATGAGGGTAAAACCGGTTTGCTTTTTCATAACAGCTTGCGTATCGACCCGCAAACCCGGTCTTTGAGCCGGCAAATCGGTGTTGTCGTGATAACCCGTTGAGCAACCCGGTGCTTGGTGTTGAAAGTATTGATAAAAAACGGCGGAGGGTGAATCCTGATACGGCTTGTCAATAACTCCAAAGTGTGAATTGAATGGTGTCCGAAAACAGATGGCGCGGGTCGTATTCGCAGTAATGCCCACGGTCCAAAGTCGTCTATATTCCAGCTACACGCACTTCGTCTCGGATCGTTATAAGTATGAGTCTACGTTTAGGAATTGATACCGGTGGCACCTACACCGACGCGGTGCTCATGGACGATGCGACGCAGAGCGTTGTTGCAAAGTCTAAATCGTTGACAACCCGGCACAATCTGATTGAAGGGATTCAAAGCGCTATCACCAATACCCTTGGCAATCACGATGCTGCGTCCATTAACCTGGTAAGCCTTTCCACAACGCTTGCGACAAACTCCATTGTCGAAGGACACGGTGCTCGAGCAGCGCTCATTCTTGTGGGGTACCAGCAGTCACAGCTAAAGCTGGGGAATTTGAGCGATGCCGCCAGAGACCTGCCAATTGTCTTTGTGGACGGTGGGCATGATGCCGGTGGTCATGAAAAACAACCGCTGGACCTGAAGCACGCTGCAGAATCCCTTGAAAAGCTGGATGACTCTCTGTCGGCTGTAGCAGTTTCGTCGATGTTTGCGGTGCGAAACCCTGAACATGAAATAACCCTGCGCGACTTTATTCGTGATAAAACCGGACTGCCGGTCAGTTGTGGGCATGAGTTGAGTGCCTCTCTCGATGCTCCGAGGCGAGCGCTGACCGCATTGATCAATGCGCGCCTTATTCCGTTAATAAAAGACCTTATCGAGGCGACCAGGGGATCATTGCGCGACCACGGTATTACCGCCCCGCTAATGGTCGTGCGCGGCGATGGATCACTGGTCAACGCTGAATTCGCAGAAAGTACACCGGTAGAAACCATACTGTCCGGGCCGGCTGCCAGTGTGGTGGGTGCGCAGTTTCTGGCCGGTCGGGATCAAATGATTGTCTCTGACATTGGTGGTACAACCACGGATGTTGCGCTTATCCAGCAGGGGCAACCGCGATTAAGCCGCGACGGTGCGTCAGTAAATGGATGGCGTACAATGGTTGAGGCTGTTCAAATTGAAACTCATGGTCTGGGGGGCGACAGCGAAATTCAATATGACCGTGAGAATCGTCGCTTTGCGATAGGCCCGCATAAAGTCATGCCACTGTGCCTGCTGGCTGATCAATATCCCGCTGCCATTAATGACCTGCGTCAGTTTGTGGATGAGCCCTGGATCAAAACCAACATGGCGCGATTTATTGTGCTGCGACGCGCGCCGGGAGAGCTTAAGTTAACTGCGCAGCAGCAATCGCTGGTCGATCAGGTGGCCAGTCACCCACAGTCCATGCAATCAGTTTTTGCCGAACGTCACTTTTCGCTGGCGTTAAAACGATTGATAGAAATTGGTGTGTTAACTATAGCCGGATTTACTCCCACTGATGCTGCGCACGTCCGCGGCTGGTATAGCCATTGGGACCCTGCCGCTTCGCAGTTGGGTGCCACTTTATTGAGCCGCTACAGCAAGTTTAATCTTGGACAAGAATGGTCCGATGAAAAGTCGTTTTGCGAAAGCATGTTATCGCAGGTGTCGCGTGAGTCTGCCCTGTGTGTTCTCAGTTCAGCGATCAACGAATCGAACAATGTCTTTGGCACCGCCCTGCATCCGAAACAACAAGCGTTGCTAGAGCAAATGTTTCAGACAACAGCGCAGCCAGATCAAACTGCCATCCTCGGGATGCGCGCGAAGTTGTCGGTACCTGTGGTGGGTATCGGAGCACCGGCCGCCAGTTTTTATCCTCCCATTACCAACTTCCTTGATGGTGAAGTTGTTGTACCGGAACATGCTGAAGTTGCAAATGCAGTGGGTGCAGTAGTCGGTGTCGTAAAGCAGACCGTGCAGCTAACGATTACACCGGTTTCGGGCAAACGCGTAATGGTGCATGCGCAGGAACAGCGGGAGTTCGATTCATTAGAGCCAGCGGCAATCTGGGCAAGTCAGATTGCCAGTGATGCCGCTTTCGCAAAAGCAGAGCAGGCCGGTGCGCAGCAGATTGAAGTCACTGTTGAACGAAAAGACAACATTGTCGAGCAGCAGGGACAATCAACTTTCTTTGAGTCGACCATTGTCGCGGTGGCCAGTGGTCGGGCGGGCGGGAAATCCGCAGGGTAAGGTTTGGTGTCACTCAGTGTGGCACTCAATCGGAACGCAAGAGTTCGATTGAACAAAGTGCCGTTGGACTTCACTAGTGATACAATCCGGTCTTCGTCGTAGCTAATAAAGAACGCCGTAGACAGCGGAGATTAATGCTTCATGTAATCAGTAGTAACCGGCTTGAGCATTTGCTCGAAGCGATGGCTATCTCCATGTTGGGCGAGGAGTCTGCCGACCCGTTTGTTCCAGTCACTATGGTGGTGCAAAACGCTGGAATGTCGCGCTGGGTGTCGCAGCAAATCGCTTTGAAGCAGGGCATCAGCGCGCACATTAGTTTTGAAACACCCGGAACTTTTTTGTGGTCGGTTGCCAGGGAGTGGATTGATGAACTTCCCGATACCCCGTATCGCAAAGACCTGCTTACCTGGCAAATTTTCACGGCGCTGGAAGAGCTTCTGCCTGCCGATGAATTTTCCCAGCTGCAAAGTTATCTTGCCACCGATAACACCGGCTTGCTGCGTATGCAACTGGCGCAAAGCATTGGCAACGCGTTTGACCGGTATCTGATATATCGCCCTGAGCTAATTAACAGCTGGGAGGCGGGTGCAGATCATCATTGGCAGGCAATTCTCTGGCGCCGGGTGTGTGGTGATATTCAAGGGCACTGGGGGCATATAGAAAAGCACCTGTCACGAATCGCCGGCACAAAGCCCGCTAAAAGTTTGCCGGAAAAAATCAGTGTTTTCGGAATCTCGGCAATGCCACCGCTTTACACCAGTGTATTTGCAGCACTTGCCACGCATACTTCCATCGATCTTTATTATCTTAACCCCTGTGAACAATACTGGGCTGATATTGTCGACGAGCAACAACAATCGCGTCGCAGAGCTAAAGCGCGTAAAGCCGGTCTTGATGATCCAACCGGACTGCTGGACATTGGTAATCCGTTACTGGCTTCATGGGGACATGCGGGTCAGGCATTTCTTGATCAAGTGCTGGAGCTTGGCGTTGCTGAGAGTGAATGCTTTGAACCTCCGCATGCTCAAAAACTGCTCAGTCAGGTGCAGCATCATATTCTCGATTTACAGGATCAATCGATCCCGTTAGTACCTGTTAGTGATTCTTCCATTCAAATACATAGTTCGCACAGTGCCTTGCGTGAAGTTCAAATACTGCATGATCAGCTGTTGTGTCTGTTTGAACAGCATGACGATCTTAAGCCTCGTGACATTATTGTGATGGCTCCCGACATTGATCGGTACGCGCCCTTTATTGATGCAACGTTTGCGCTGTCAAAGCAGCGGGGCGCCATCCCGTGGTCAATTTCGGATCGCAGATTGCGCACAGAGCAGCAGGCACTTGAAGTGTTGAACTGGTTGCTCAATTTGCCATTGTCGCGTTTCGAATCCACCGAAATTCTGGCTTTACTCGACTTACCTGCAGTGCGATCAAAATTCTCTGTTGACAACGGTTCTGTTCAATTGATGCGCCAATGGGTGCGAGATACGGGGATTCGCTGGTCTCTCGATGCGAGCATGCGTGAGTCTTTGCAGTTGCCTGCCAGTGAAATGAATAGCTGGCGATTTGGACTGCGGCGGCTGTTCCTGGGCTATGCGCTGCCGGATATGAATGGCGAGCTTTACAATGGCGTTGCTCCTTATGCACATATAGAGGGAGCACAAAGCGAAG
>CALLLY010000132.1 GCA_938008205.1 uncultured Granulosicoccaceae bacterium | reverse complement strand
AATTGCCAGCACACCGTGTAAATGATCATGTGAGTCAACGATGGGTACTACAGCCAGCAGCTGACTTTCTACTGTTTCACTGGCTTGTGATTCAAGTTTGACGCTAACCAGTTGATGGCTGTCAACCGCGAGCTTTAGCAGTGGATCAAACAGTGGTAACTCCGGCATGTCACCATGTGTTGAAATAGGTTGCGGATTAATACGATTAGTACTTTTCACGCCGTATAAACCTGCGACCTGAACAGCTCCGAATTGTGCGAAAATCGCCATCAGTTCGTTGCCCGCACTGATTTCGTCTCCACTATCATCAGACATCAAAGGCTTTAGTTGCTGCAATGCCTGGCGCACACTAAGGCGACGACCAGCCATGAATTCTTCAAGCTGCCCGTGAGAGACTTTGAGTATGTGGTAGTCTTTGGAGAACTCTTTGATGCGGTGGCGAAGGTAGTGGTTTTCCGCGGACTCCTGTGCGCTTTCCTTCTTGCCTTTGGTCGCATAGTCGCCAACCACGATACTAAGAATAATGGTGCCCACAGCCAGTGCAATAAGCTGCGTTTGCTGTGCAGCGTAAGCGCCAAACGGGTACGCAAGTGCTGCCGCTGACACAACAGCACAGCAGAACCCCCAGATGCCACCATAACGTGCAGCGAAGACAACCGGAGGAATAATAAACCATGGAAAACCCGCGTTCATTCCAACAGGGTCTTGTGGAAAGAACAGATATCCAATGGCCGGTACCACTGCAGCAAAGATGATCAATTCGACAATCTTGTAACTCCAGTGTGCGTTACTGCCTTTTCCCGACCAGGCAAAGCCTTTCTTGTGTTTGCTAACCGCCGACGACGGCAGATTGAAGCTGATCATCGGTTGGTGGTTTCCTGAAGATTAGTTTGGTATGGCGATGGCAGCAGTTCTTCATCGCTGATTTCCTGCGGTGCAGGGAGCGGATTATCTGCAGCGGCTGGCTTTGCTGCTGCTGCGACCGGTGTCGCTGTTGCGGCAGGCAGTGGTGCGGCTACCTTTGGTGCCGCCACAGTTTGTACCGGGGCCGGTGCAGTATCCTGCGGCGCTTTGGCGATGCGGGTTACGGTGCGCGGCTTTCTGAACTGGATTTCCTCCATGAGCTCGGCGATGGTTTTACTGGCTACACCGGCAATGTTGTTGTAACCCCAGCCGGTTCGTGCGGCAGAAGCGACCCACATCACCTCATCGCGTTGCAGGTGAACAAACTTCAGAGTTAATGCAACAGAGGGTTCGTTATCCAGTCCGTTTTTATATTGCCACTCCTGAACACTGCCGGTAATGCCGTAGATGTAGCCGTTGTCTTTGGCCCACTGCCTGGCGGTTTCTATCTGGCCTGGTTCATCCAGCAGCGACAATATATTTACATCAGTATCCGGCTTGTACTTATCGACATTGCGTACACCATTGGCGCGTAAATGAGTCTCTACCAAAGATTGAGCGCGACTCCCTGCCAATGGTGTTTTAGAGAGATTTTCCATCGGCAGGATCACCCAGTTCTCATTCGAACTGACGGCGACTTGACGCGATGTTGTCATGGTTTCGCATGCGGTAAGGAATGTGGTGGCAATCATAAGCACACCGGCGATGAGTTTTAGTCGCATGTTAAAATTCCGAATTGTTTTAATGAGGCAACTGGCAGCAACGCGATCAATTGTCTTGTCGTTTCAGCCCGTTTTGTGCGTTAACGCGTATCGGGGTTGTTCGCTGTGTCACATAAACCGGCCGAAATGGGAGCATAAAGCGTTCCATACGGGCTGAATTGCCCGGGACAGGGTGTTAAATAGATAGATGCCATTGTGTTGTCGTCAAACGTTAGTCATGTTTGCTTAATGAAGCTCAAGTGCACTTAATACCGGGTGGTTCCATATGCTAGCCATCAGTCTGTTTCAGTTCAGCGGAATGGTCGTTTGTGGTGTTCTGTCGAACGACATAACTGGTTATGCTTAATGTATGACTGACTGGGTTTATCAAATTGAGTTACTGCTGGAATCCGCGCCCGCGCTGATCATGGTTACTGTGCTGCGAGTGCAGGGCTCCGTCCCTCGCGAAGCCGGATCGAGAATGCTGATAACCGCAGAACGACAGTGGGGGACCATTGGTGGCGGTAACCTGGAATACACGGCGGTGCGATCAGCCCGTACACGTCTTGCTGGCAGCCTCATTGCCCCTGAGCGAGAGGTGAATGCACTTGGGCCAAGCCTGGGACAATGCTGCGGCGGGACTGTTGAGCTGTTGTTCGAAACGATAGACTGTCAAAACGCTCCGCATACACTCGCACCACTGCCTGCGTTGTTGAAACGTTCAATTGATCAGGTAGCTGTTACCCGCTTTGAACGTGCAGATATCGCTTCTGATGATTCATCACAGGCGTTGTTTAGCGTATTGCACGACGACAACGGCGATGTGCTAGTGGAGTCCACTGTGCGGCAGCGTCCGGCTGTGTGGGTGTTTGGTGCTGGGCATGTTGGTGCTGCGGTGGTTAAACAACTGGCGTTGTTGCCCTGCGATATTGTCTGGTTAGATGAGCGTGAATCATTGCTTGCGGATGCGGCATCATCGCTGCCGGGTGTCGCAAGTCTGAAAGTTGTGCTCAGTGATGATCTGATCAGCGAGGTGGCAGCAGCACCTGTGGATACCTGCTTCGTCGTGATGACCCATAGTCATTCCATCGATTATGAGTTGTGTAGATCAATCCTGTCGCGGCCCTTTGCGTTTCTGGGTCTTATTGGCTCGCGTACAAAGCGTCGTACTTTTGAACATCGGTTAAAACGCCGCGGTGTCGACGATGCAGCGATTGGCCGAATGGTTTGTCCGATCGGTATTCAACACATTCAATCGAACCATCCGCATGCAATCGCTTTGAGCCTTGCCGCGCAACTGCTACAACATTGGGAAACCGATATGTGTATAGAGAAAAATAGTGGGCACTAGAAAAGCCTTTAGAGCTTCTGTTGCCCATTGTCTTGACGACCCGTTCAGTGCTGGCAGCAATGTACTGGAATATATTGAAGATGCCTTGCTGGTGCTCAACGATGGAGTGGTCGAGGCGCTGGGGGATGCGCAGACTTTACTGGATGATGAACGCTTTTCTGATCTGGCGGTCACCGATTACCGCCAGTATCTGATTGTTCCCGGTTTTATCGACACGCATCTGCACTATCCACAAACAGATATTATCGCAAGCCATGGAAAACAGTTGCTGGAGTGGTTGGAAAAATACACCTTTCCCGCTGAGAAACAGTTTGGTGATGAGTCGCACGCGTTGGAGAGTGCTGCTTTTTTTATCAAGGAGTTACTCCGCAACGGCACTACCTCGGGGATGATCTTTGCCAGTGTGCATCCACAGTCAGTAGATGCACTGTTTACGGTTGCCGAACAATTCAACGTGCGTGTTGGTACCGGCAAAGTGATGATGGATCGCAATTGCCCCGAGGAATTACAGGATACCGCTGTGCAAGGTTATGAAGACAGCCAGCGTCTTATTGATCGATGGCATGGAACAGGGCGGTTAAGTTATGCGGTAACGCCGAGATTTGCACCGACGTCTACCGATGAGCAACTGAGGCTGGCGGGAAAGCTCTATGCCGACAATGCCGGAGTTTATGTGCAGAGCCATGTCGCTGAAAATAAAGCTGAAGTGGCTTGGGTTGCCGAGTTGTTTCCGTGGTCAAAGAGCTACCTCGATGTTTACGATCACTATGGTTTGCTAGGTGAGCGTGCCATCTATGCGCACTGTATTCATCTAGGTGACGCTGATCTTATTCGCATGCGTGATACCGGTACTGTTGCCGCTTTTTGCCCGACCTCTAATTTGTTTTTAGGCAGCGGTTTGTTTGATCTGCACAGCGCACGTGCTGCCGGTGTTAGAACCGGCATGGCGACGGACGTGGGTGGAGGAACCAGTTTCAGTATGTTGCGCACAGCTGATGAGGCCTACAAAGTCGCACAGATGTCGGGTAACCCGGTGTCTCCCACGCAATTGTTCTATGAAATGACGCTGGGTGGTGCACGAGCGCTCTCAATGCAGCAGTATGTGGGTAACTTTGAAGTGGGTAAAGAAGCTGACTTCAGTGTGATGGACCTGGCGGCCACAGCACTGCTGGAACGGCGTGTTGGCGTTGCGAACACTTTTGAGGAAAAGCTGTTTGCATTTATTGTATTGGGTGATGACCGATGCACCCGGGCAACTTATCTGATGGGACAGCAGGCGTTTGCTGCAGACTCCTAACTTTAAGAATCGATTCAAGCTGCAAGCAATAAAAAAGGCGACCAGATGGTCGCCTTTTCGTTAACTGCTTTCGCACAAGAAGTTAGTTAGTTGGGTTGATCAACCCCTTTGTCTACCGGCTTTTTGGTTTCAACTTTCTGCAGCTTGGGCGCTGGCTTGTCAGACTGGGCTGCGCTGTTGCCTGCTGCTGGTGAGCTGGCAAGCGATCGTACCGTGCTTTTTAGCTGACTGGGCTGCATCGCTGAAACTTTGGGGGACTGGGTTTCTCTTTTGGAAACTGCGCTCGCAGCCGTCTCTACCTGCTGCAATCCAGATGCAGGTTTCGCGCGTTTGTGGTCAGAGGTTTGGCTGACAGGCAGGTGAGTTGGGCTACTCGGTGTATTTTGTGAGCGACTGGCGGCTGA
>CALLLY010000131.1 GCA_938008205.1 uncultured Granulosicoccaceae bacterium | reverse complement strand
TGTCGCGAAATTATCCGGCGTGACGGTGTACCGATACTGCGGGCAGCCACCACAAACTCCTGTTCTTTAATAGTCAATACATCACCGCGAACAATTCGTGCAGTTTGCATCCAGCTGGTTATGCCAATCACAAAAACTATCAGTATAAAGATCCCGGTTTCTGGACCGAACGCTGCACGCAACGTATCGCGGAACAACATAATGATCACCAGCAACAATGGCAGCAGTGGCAATGCAAGAAACAGATCGGTCAGCCGCATAAGCGGACCATCGAGCTTTTTGAAAAAACCCGCCAGCACGCCAATGGCAGCACCCACCACCAGTGACAACAACATCGCCACCACACCTACCAGTAAGGAAACTCTGCCTCCTGCCATTACCTGAGCCAGCGTATCGCGCCCCAGATTGTCGGTGCCCATCGGGTGTTCCCACGACGGTGAAAGATTTTTGTTGCGAATATCGAGAAATTGCGGATCAAGCGTATGTATATATGGCCCGACGACCACTACTGCCACAATAAAAAAGAAAACCAGTGTGCCGAGCAACGCGCCTTTGTGGGTTCGAAACTGTGACCAGACATCACCCCACAACGAACGGTGTTCGGGCATCTCTTCCAGTGCGATATCACTCATAGCGAATCCTCGGATCGAGAATACCGTACACAATATCTGCAACCAGATTAAACAGAACTATCAGCACCGCAAAAATAAATGTCAGTGTCTGCACCAACGGAATATCAGCGCCCTGAATACCAATGATAAGCAACTGACCCAGGCCGTTTACGCGGAATATTTGTTCCGTAATGATGGCACCACCGAATATCTGCGGAATACCAAGGGCGATAACAGTCACCACCGGTATCAATGAATTGCGTAACACGTGAATCAACAACACTGCCCGCTCTTTCAGCCCTTTGGCTCGTGCGGTTCGCACATAATCCTGAGACAGGTTATCAAGCATGGAAGCGCGCATAAACCGCGACAACTGCGATGCGTTAAACAACGCCAGCACCATCACCGGCATAATCATCTGCTTTACCTGAAACCAGAAGCTCGCAAGATCAGTGACTTTATGGGTGGTGTCATAGATAGATGGCAACCATCCAAGGGTAGAACTGAAAATAACAATCATCACCAAGCCGGTGAAGAAAGTAGGCACTGAAAAACCCACCATCGAAATAAACGTACCAACCTGATCAAACACTGAATACTGCTTGTAAGCTGAGATAACACCAATAGGTATAGCGATCAGGATACCAACAACATAAGACATACCGACAACCCACAGCGTCTGCGGCATTCTTTCGACAATCAGATCAACCACCGGACTTCTGGTGGCCCACGACTGTACTCTTAAGCGGTTTTCACTGTCACCGATACTGACACCGAACCACTGCTCTATCAGGTTGAGGGGTTCGTTAATAAAAAACTGCTGCAACCACTTCAGGTAACGAATCGGGAATGGTTCACCCAGTCCGAGAGACAGACGTATTTTTTCCCGCACTTCCGGAGGAATCGTCAGAGGCAGATTGCCAGTCGGGTCACTCGGTGCAAGATCGAGTATGGCAAAAATAATAAAGCTGATAACCAGCAGCGTGGGTATCGCAAACAGCAACCGACGAATGGTGTAGTTTAACATGGACTATTTTCGGCAAGAGCCGGTCGCAAAACGCGACCGGCTTTAAACTACAAATTACTTGGCACGCTTCCAATCAGCGACATTCCAGAGCTCGGAATCCCACTCATTCATGCGTACACCTTCCAGTGTGTTGGCATGTGCTGATACACCTCCACGGTGAATCAGTGGAATCATTGCACCTTCCTGCATGAGCATGTCATTCATCTTCTTGGCAAGCTCAGCACGATCTTCAAGCTTGGCAGTGGTAGACATCTCGGCAACCAGCGCATCGTAGGCGGCGTTGCAGTAACGAGGCATGTTGTCACCTAACCACTGGTTCTGGGGGCTTGGAATTTCTTTACACGCCCAGTTAGCCATATAGTTTTCAGGATCAGTACCATCAAAGTTGTTGGTATACATTTCTATATCAGCAAAAAACTTCTGGAAGGTATCAGGGCTTGACTGATCACCACCGAAGAATACCGACGCATCAATGTTGCGAAGTTCTGTTTCTACACCAATCTCGGCCCACCACTGCTTAACCAGAGCCTGTGTTGCCTGGCGAACAGAGTTGGTTGATGTCTGGTATAGAATCGACAAACGCACACCGTCTTTTTCACGCACACCATCACTACCCGGTACCCATCCGGCATCGTCGAGCAGCTTTTTGGCGGCGTCGATGTCCTGCCCCAGACAGGCGTCATTGGCAGTAGATGCATAAATAGCGGGTGCCGGCAGCACGTTACAAGTCGGCTGACCTGCTTCACCATAGCCAACCTCAACCAGTATTTCGCGATCAATCGCTTTAGACAATGCCGTACGTACTGCAGGGTCTGTCAGGAACGGGTGTGGACCCCCTTCAATCGTTGCCCGCTTATCGCCCAGTGCAGGATCAGGGTTAGTCATGTTAACCATCAAACGCTCAACCGACGTACCGAAAGATGACACCACGGTACCTTTACCGGCTGCCGCCATCTTGGACAGAATTTCCGGCTCAACCTGCAGGTTCCACGCGTAGTCGAACTCACCGGTTTCAAGTACTGATCTGGCTGCGGATGCTGCATCACCACCGCCTTTGAATACAACTGACGCAAAGGCCGGCTTGGCAGGGTCACGGAAATTTGGATTCGCTTCCAGAGCAACAACATCGTTTGCTTTGAATTCAGTGACGACAAAAGGACCGGTTCCAATCGGGCCGAAGTTAGCGTCAGTACACTCCGGAGCCTTTGCACCCATGCAGTTTTCAAACTGTGCCTTTTGAATCACCGGGGCTTGTGCACCGACAAACGGCCCATAAGGAAACGGTTTAGCCACAGAGAAATTTACCTTGACGGTAGAGTCATCAATGGCCTCAACACTTTCTACATCAGTGAAGTTTGAAGCCTGCTGGCACCCGCCTTCAGGATGAAGACAATAGTCAGCGGTGAAAGCAACATCGGCTGCAGTTACCGGCGAACCATCCGACCACTTAAGGCCTTCAGATAATTTCCAGGTAATGCTTTTGAGGTCTTCACTGACCCCACCGTTTTCAACGGTAGGAATTTCATCAACCAGGTTTGGCACCATGGTGCCTTTTTCGTCGTAGTGTGCCAGTGGTTCAATAACCATACTGGATGCTTCGATATCTTTGGTTCCGCCTGACAGATACGGATTCAGAATCGACGCCGCCTGCCAGTAAATAATATTGAGCTGGCCATCACTGCCTCTTTCAGCAAGCGCGGTGCCTGCAAAAAAGCTGGCGGTAATCGCCGAGCATAGTAGTGCTTTTTTCATGTTGTGTTCCTGTGTAAATTGATTACCCGTACCGATGATTCTTCCAACTGTTCAGCAACTGGAACAAACAGCGGCACCGCCTTTACTGCAACAACTCACTGTACCATATGGCAGGCAACAAAACGCCCGTCATCCATTTCTCGCCACGCCGGAGTTTCGCGCCTGCACTTATCTTCGGCAATAGGACATCTTGTCGAAAAGTTGCAACCACTTGGCGGATTGGCAGGGCTGGGTACATCACCCTTTAAGATAATGCGTTCCCGCAACGCTTCACGTGCAGGATCAGGTTCGGGTACCGCAGACAACAAAGCTTTGGTATAGGGATGCCGTGGCATGCTATACAACTGTTGTCTTGGCGCCAGTTCAACCAGCCGTCCCAGGTACATCACGGCGATACGATCTGCTATATGACGCACCATAGAAAGATCATGGCTGATAAAAAGATAAGTCAGATTATGTTTGTTCTGCAGATCTTCAAGCAGGTTAACTACCTGCGCCTGAATAGAAACATCCAGTGCTGCAATGGGCTCATCACACACTATAAACTTCGGCTCCAGTGCCAGCGCTCGGGCAATACCAATGCGTTGCCGCTGGCCGCCTGAAAACTCGTGCGGGTAGCGATTCTCGAAGTCCGGGTTCATACCCACTGCATCTAGTAACTCGCGCACACGTTCACGCTTTTGCCTTCGCTTAAGTCTGGTGTGTTCATCCAGCGGTTCGGCAATAATAGAACCGACAGTCATTCGCGGGTTAAGACATGCCTGCGGGTCTTGAAAGATCATCTGCATATCGGTGCGAATTGCTCGCAGCTCATCACCCTCGAGCTCAGTAATATCCCTACCTTCCAATTCAATGCGACCGGCAGTCGGCTCATACAATTTTAATATCGCCCTGCCAGTGGTGGACTTTCCACAACCACTCTCACCCACCAAACCCAGTGTCTCGCCTTTAGTGATGCTAAAAGACACATCATCAACGGCTTTAATTTCTCCCACCTGTTTGCGCATAACCCCCTGATACACCGGGAAGTACATCGACAATCCTTCCACACGCAGAATCGACTCAGTACTCATCAGAAGGACTCCCGCAAGTGTATTTCCTTTGGCAGATCCATGTACTGTGGATGTTCAAGCCAGCAGGCAACCTGATGTTTGTCGGAAGTTTCTATCAAGGGCGGGTTTTCTTCGGAACAGCGCCCGAACGCATGTTCACAGCGTGGTGCAAAAGAGCAGCTTGCCGGACGCTTATTCAAACTCGGGGGTTGCCCGGCAATCGAGTGCAGTCGCTCGGAACGCTCGGCATCAATGCTTGGCATGGCAGCCAGCAAAGCGCGGGTGTACGGATGGCGCGGGTCTTTAAACAGCGCTTCCACACTCGCGTGTTCAACAATCTGCCCGCCGTACATCACTATTACCCGATCGGCGATTCCAGCCACAACACCAAGATCGTGGGTGATCCAGATAATCCCCATACCTTCGTCGCGGCGCAGGTCACGAACCACCTCGAGAATCTGTGCCTGTATCGTCACATCAAGGGCGGTGGTCGGCTCATCGGCAATCAGCACTTTGGGTTCGCAGGCCAGCGCCATGGCAATCATAACGCGCTGTCGCATACCGCCGGAAAACTGATGTGGAAAATCCTTTAAACGCTGTTCGGGCTGCGCAATGCCTACCTTGGCCAACAATTCGGCGGCGCGTTTGCGTGCTTCTTTCTTGCTAATGTCCAGATGTTCGCGCAGCGCCTCAACCAGTTGGTAGCCCACAGTAAATACCGGATTCAGAGAAGTCATCGGATCCTGGAAGATAAACCCGATGTCACCACCGCGCAGCTCGCGGAGCTCATCGTCGGTCATCTTCAGAACATCGCGCCCTTCAAACAGAATTTCCCCGGAAACAATCTCTGCC
>CALLLY010000130.1 GCA_938008205.1 uncultured Granulosicoccaceae bacterium | reverse complement strand
GCAATCGTGAACTGCGGAACCTGAGGTTCCAGGTAACCAATGTCGGTTAAGTACTTTTTATAGGTTGCGGCGTCTGTACTGTCGTTGTCGCGATGCCAGCTATCAATTTTTTCCTGCAATGCATCCCGGGTAGCGAGGTGCTGTTTAATGCGTGGTGCGAAATCCTTGATGATTCCTTCCAGCTCACTCCAGAATTTGTCCGGTTCGACACCGGTACCAGGGCAAACTTCATTTTCCACCAGTTGGTGAAGTGACGTTGCAATGCTTAGCTCGCCGTGGGTGATATACTCGTTCGCGCTCATCAAACAAAGGTCCTCTGTATCAGCGTGTACTTTATGAATTAGGTGTTTAGCGGCAACGACGTTACAAATCGGGATGCCAACCGGACAATGGTAACAGTTTCGTTGCGCGCACGGTTAATTCGACAACGAGACACATGCGCGATATATGCCTGAATTGATAGGCGACACTTCTTATTTAACCCTGTAGAAGACTAGAGTATTCGAATGGCTCAGTACGTATACACGATGAATCGGGTGGGCAAGGTTGTGCCCCCCAAGCGTCAAATCCTAAAAGATATATCGCTGTCGTTTTTCCCCGGTGCGAAAATAGGAGTGCTCGGCCTCAATGGTGCCGGCAAATCCACATTGCTGAAAATCATGGCAGGCAGAGACACCGAGATTGATGGTGAGGCACGTGCAATGCCTGATATCAAGGTCGGGTATTTACCTCAGGAGCCAGAGCTCGATCCGGATAAAACCGTTCGCGACGCTGTGGAAGAGGCGGTTGATCAGGTTAAAGAGGCACAAGCCAGGCTCGATGAAGTCTATGCCGCGTACGCAGAACCCGATGCCGATTTTGATGCACTGGCCGCCGAGCAGGCAAAACTTGAGGCGCTGCTGCAGGCGAGCGGAGGGCATGATCTGCAACGGCAACTGGATATCGCCGCCGATGCGCTGCGACTGCCGCCGTGGGATGCCGTGGTTAAAAACCTGTCCGGAGGTGAAAAGCGACGTGTTGCATTGTGCCGATTGCTGCTGTCCGGCCCGGATATGCTGTTACTCGACGAACCGACCAACCACCTCGATGCAGACAGCGTTGCCTGGCTTGAGAGATTCCTGCACGACTTTGATGGCACGGTGGTGGCGATCACCCACGATCGCTACTTTCTCGACAACGTCGCAGGCTGGATTCTGGAACTTGACCGCGGCAGAGGTATCCCGTTTGAAGGAAATTATTCTGCCTGGCTTGAAGCCAAGGCCGATCGCCTGGAGCAGGAGTCGAAACAGGAGTCATCCCATGCCAAGGCAATGAAAGCCGAACTCGAATGGGTGCGAAAGGGTGCCAAAGCGCGGCAGTCAAAGTCCAAGTCACGACTGGCCCGATTTGAAGAAATGCAGTCGAAAGAATTTCAAAAACGCAGTGAAACCAACGAAATCTACATACCCAATGGTCAGCGACTTGGGGAAAAAGTTCTCGATTTTAAAAATGTCAGTAAGGGTTTTGACGACCGGCTGCTGATTGACGATCTGAGCTTTTCTGTGCCGCAGGGTGCCATTATTGGTGTGATCGGTGGCAACGGGGCAGGTAAGTCCACGTTATTTCGAATGATTATGGGCACAGAACAACCGGACAGTGGCACCATAGAGCGAGGCGAAACTGTCGATATTGCGTGGGTGGACCAAAGCCGTGATTCGCTGGAAGGCGAGAAAACTGTGTTTGAATTATTGTCTGAAGGGCAGGATCAGATCGTTATCGGCAGTTTTGAAATGCCATCCCGCGCTTACATTGGCCGGTTTAACTTTAAGGGTGCAGATCAGCAAAAGCTGGTGAAAGATCTTTCCGGTGGGGAGCGTGGGCGACTGCAACTTGCCATGACGCTTAAGCAGGGCGCCAATGTGCTGCTTCTCGACGAGCCATCAAACGATCTTGATGTCGAAACCCTGCGCGCGCTGGAAGAAGCGCTGCTGGCTTTTCCCGGCTCGGCGATCATTATTTCGCACGATCGCTGGTTTTTAGATCGAGTCGCAACGCATATTCTTGCCTACGAAGATGATTCCCATGTTGAGTTCTTTGCTGGCAACTACGCCGAGTATGAAGAGGACAGGAAACGCAGAATGGGCGAAGATGCTGCACAGCCGCACCGTATTCGGTACAAAAAGCTTGTATGACCAGATGTTATGGAAACAGTAGATTACTGGGTTGTTAATGTTGGTTGCTAATAATATAAATTAAAATCAATAAGTTAGAGGTATATTCGTTGTCAGAATGCCCGATTTATGACAGCAAACGTAATGTCGAAAGAACAGTTCATGCATCGGTGCCACCGATTTCGTCTAAATAAACAGGCTGAAAGAAGATGGATTGCCAAACGACAGAATGGTCGCCAGGACTACAAGCTTCAATTCTGTCTTTTGCGTAATCTAGGAAGATATTTGACGTGCCGACAAAAGTGTAGAGCGTAAAGTTAAAGCGAAATCTAGGTGTAAGTGACTGTATTACCGTCGTTTAACCTGACAAATGGATTTCACATTTTATACTTATTTACGTTTGTACAGGCCGATAGGCAACTCGCCAGGAACCGCTAGCCAGGTGCATTTTTTGTCATCGTCCTACTTTGACGTCACGCAGATATTCAGTCAATTACTAATCGGGATTTAACCAGTTGATCAAAAACATCCTTAAAAGGGCGGCAGCCTCGTTGTGCTGTTTGCCGACAATTTTCATTCTATTGGGCGCTCCCGGTATTGCTGGAGCTTCCACTCCAACATGTTCAAGCGCAATCGTCGATACAGATGGCGATGGCTGGGGCTACGAATCCAATCGATCCTGTCGCATTGCGGACGGTCACCCACCATGCTCCTCTAACGCCATTGTGAATGGCAAATGGGGCTACGAGAACGGCGTATCGTGCATTGCTCAGGGCAGCAATGAAAAGCCTACCTGCAGTGCTGATGCCATTGATAATGGCGGTGGCTGGGGTTGGGAAAACAATGCCTCCTGCCGCTGGGCCGGTGGCGCCAGCCCGACTACCAACAACAACACTAACAGCAATGGATATCCGACCTGTACGGCAGCGGCCGCAAACAGCGGCGGTGGCTGGGGTTATGAGAACGGTGAATCGTGCCGGTACTCTGAAGACAACAATACCGATACTGACAACTACAACGGTTCAGCGCCCCAGTGCTCGGTAAATGCATCCGATAACGGCGATGGATGGGGCTTTGAGCAGGGCCAGTCGTGTCGTTGGGGGGATCGCACTCAGCGTACCGATCTGGATAAAGATGGCGCGGCACCTCCGCCCGTCGCGGCAGCAGTGCCAGGCTACGACAACGGCACGCCTATCTGCCTGACCGACTCCAGCGACGGAAACGACGACGGGTTCGGCTACGAGAACGAGCGCACTTGTAAAGTGAAAGACGGTGTCACTGCCACACCGGAAAAGCCGCTTCTGAACACTCGATGGTGCCAGCCGTGGGCTGAGATTGGCTATGGCGACTACGTGTTGCAGAACAACACCTGGAATGACAGCGACGTCTGGACTGACGACTGGTCACAGTGCATCTCACTAACCGGTGGTCCGGGTAACTACATTGCCAAGTGGGACTACAACTGGCTGCGTCGTGATCAGGGTAACGAGTACTCGGTGAAAAGTTATCCGCAGGTTTACTACGGACGCAAAACCAAGAACACTCAGTCTGGCACACCGCAAAAGCTTGGTCTGCCGGCTCACGTGAGCAATTTGCCGAACTTCAAAGTGCGCTATAAGTACTCTGAAACCGGATCGCCTGAGCGCAACGTCGCCCTTGAGTCTTTCTTCCATACCAGTTGTGAAGCTGAGGAATGGAACAAGCAGTTTGAAATGATGATCTGGGTTGGAAAGCCAAACACCAAGACGCCAGGCAAATTGGTAGCTGAAGTGACGCTTGATGGCAAACTCTGGGACGTCTACACCAATCCGGCGCTTAGCTGGGGGTACGTCGCGTTTGTTGCCAAGGAGACCACTAATGAAGGCTGGCTCGACTGGAACAAGTTTGTAAACTGGACGCGTTACCAGGGGCCACAGCACGGTGTTTGGGAAATCGGTAACAACACCTGCATGGGCGCTATTGAAATTGGTACCGAAACTTTCTGGGGAACCGGAACCTTCACACTGCATGAGTTTCGCGTCACTCGATGATCTCTCCCTCTGTTAGAGAATGAAGTACTTGAAGAGCCGCTGATGCGGCTCTTTTTTTGCCAGCTGTTAACCCCTATTCCCGGGGTGCTGCGTTTATACTCAGGAGCACGCCGCGTAACGACAGCCAATTGAAGTGGGCACATTCGCAAAATTTACCCGATCAGATGCCAGCTTGCTGCAAAGTTACGCGAAATCTGGCGATGTTGCGGCATTTGAAACGCTGTACGGGCGTCATAAAGATGCCCTTTTTAACTACCTGTTTCGAAGCCTTGGACAATTTGCGGCTGCGGAGGAAATTGCTCAGGAGGTCTGGATGGTCGTGATCAAGCAGGCAGGGAGCTACCAGAAACGCGACGCCACTCTGCGCGCCTGGCTTTATACCATTGGCAGAAACAAAGTCATCGACTTTCAGCGACGCCGTGTTAACCAGGCATACACCGATATCGGCGATGCAGCTATCCCGGACTCTGCACTTTCAGCCGAACAACGCGTTTTCATGGATCAGTTGCTGGTCCAGCTCAATAACTTACCCGCAGAGCAGCGCGATGCCTTTATGCTGCAGCAGGAAGGTTTCAGCCACAAAGAGATTTGTAAAATTACCGGTGTTGGCAGTGAGACGGTTAAAAGTCGTTTGCGATACGCCAGAGCCTCGCTGAAGCAGCGAGTGGGTGAGTCATGAGCGATCTGGCTGAACTCTATCGGCGTGCACCCAATGTAAAATCGCCACCCGGGGTCGATCAACAGATACTGGCCGAGGCACGATCGCGTGCACCGGCTCCGCGCAGAGCGTGGTTGTTGCAATGGGGGCCGGCGGTTTCCATCGTCTGTGTCGGGATCATTGGTCTTACTATGGTGCTGCGTTCTGGTGTCCCGCCATTGTCTGAAAATGCCAGTCCAACTGACGAAATGATGCCAACCACCGAGCAATCCCAACAATTGCCAACCGGCCTTAACGCTGACGTCGGTGATCTTTCGGCGGATATTGCAGCAGCGGACATTTCGGCCCCCGTGTCTGCTGAGGAATCATCCGCAGATGCGTTTGCGCGGGATACTCTGCCTGCAACTGCACAGGGTCAAGTGGCAGCACTGGAAGGGCTGTCAGAGGACGTTGCTCCAGCGGTAAGGACGGTAGAAAAGGTCGAGCAGGGAGCGCTGCGAAAATTATCCACTGCCGATCGGGCTACAGCGCGCTCGGCAATTGCGGATAACTCGGTACCACCGGATCAGACAGCACTCACGGCAAGCCGTTGGCTTAGCGAACAGAAAGATACTTCGTATGCGATTCGTCTGGCAGTGTCCACAAGTAAACAGGATCTGGAGAACCTTGTTGCACGATTGATGGAGGCAACTTCCATGGCGATCTTGTTGGAAGCTATCGATGGTCAGTGGCTGCTGGTGCATGGCCAGGCTGGCAACCGTAAAGATGCCGTAGCGTTACTTGGCAGGTTGTCAGAGTTTCCCGACGCGAAAGTAGTGAGCATTAAGGCGTTAAAGCAGCAGGTTCAGTAGTAGTTGCGGGTCGGATAAAAACCGGTATATCTAGCCGATTGAAATAGATGCCAGGCATCTATAGCGCATTCCCATCGCAAACAACTCGATTAGCACACACGTGTAAAACGTAAGAACAACCGTTTTTTTGCAATTTCGGTGTTAAACACCGGAATCAAGGCACATTTATGATGTTGCGTAACAAATTATTACCCAGTCGCTCAGCGCTGGCGTTATGATGTAACCTGTTGAAAGATTCGTAGTTCTAAAGACAACTGCCTGTTTATAGCAAAGTACATCGAAGGTAAGTATGGTTTTGGTGTACCAGTGTTTTTACGGTTAACGCCGTGCAACACGCACGAAATTTAAACAGGCATTTGCAAGATCGAGAGGATTAAAACATGCAATATCTTATCGGAGAAATCGGACTCTCTCTGTTGGTCGCGAGCCTGATCGGGTTGTTCGTCGGTTGGCTTATCGGACGCTTTCGAATGTCCCGGTCCTGGTTAACCAACCGCAGGCGACTGGAATCCGATGTCTATCATCGCGATAGAGAGATAGAAAGATTGCGTGATGATCTGCGCTACAGCGCGACTAAGACTCGTGGTCAGTACTCATCTTCACAACGTTCTGATTCGGTGGGGAGCGGTGAACGCTCCATGAGCATCGCCGCTGGTGCAGGCAAGCGCGAGTCCGGGCGATACTCCGTAGCAACCCGGGATATGCTAGATACCGCCTCAACAAACGTGCGCGGCAGACGCCCGTCGGGGGCCACCAGAGCCAGCGATTTACGAGACGCCACTTATAAGAAGCCGTCCGTCGCAGACAGCGCCCTACGTGAAGGTGCCGGCAATGCTGCTATGCGCGAACGCCTGGATGATGAGACTCACCAGAAAGTGCAGGCACTGGCTAGCGCGGGAGAGCGCGAGACCGAGCTCAAGCGACGACTGGATGCCGAGTCCTATGAAAAAATTCAGGCGCTGGCGAAAATCGGAGAGCTTGAGCGGCAGACTGTAAAAATCTCAGGTGCCAGCCAAAAGACCGAGGTCACTAAAACTGCCAACACCGACCAGGTCAGCACAACACAACTGAATGACTATCAGCGACTGCTGGAACAAAAGAATCGCCAGGTAGCGCAGCTGCAAACCAAGGTGCGAGAGTTACTGCCACTGAAGTCGCAGGCACAACAACAAAAAACACCGGTAGCAACCGTCGTCAACACCGGCCCGTCAGATCGCGAACGTGTTCTGAAATCCTCGCTGGATGACGAAGCCTATGCCAAGGTGCAGGCGCTGGCCTACGCCGGTGAGCTTGAGCAAGAACTGAAGCTTCAGCAGAAAAAACCGGATCAGTACAACCACGAGTTGCTGCCACTGCGCCGCAGAGCGGAGCAGCAGGAATCTATTATCCTGGATTTGCGCAAGAAAATAGATTTGCAGCGCAATCAGGCAGATGTGATGCGTCAGGAATTAGAGCGCAAGCTGCGCGGACAGGATCACGACCTTGCCGTCATGAAAGCGGAGTTCAGTGCCAACAGTGCGAATGCCTCTCAGGCTGAGGTCGACAGTTACAAGCGCAAACTGGCCGAAGCAGACAGAGCAGCCAAAAGTCAGATGACTGACTTCAATGCCACTCTTGAAGCGCGAAACCGGGAATACGATCTGCTTGGCAAGCGTCTCGAAGATTTACGCAGCCAGATTTCCGCCCGGGATAACCAGATAGCTCAACTGAAAAATGAAATAGATCTGGCCGGCAAGGAGCGTCTGCGTATCGAATCGCAGGGCAATCGCTGGAAAGAAGAGTTGGGTGCTTTGCAAATTGACCTGCAAGAGAAAGAATCCAATATTGTTTCTTTGAAATCCCGTGCCACAGAGCTGGAGCGCAGCAGCAACGATGCCAAAGAGGTTGAGAAACAACTCGCACAGTTCACCAGTAACACCGAAGCATCAGCCAGAAAGTTTGAAGGTGTGATCCTTGATCAACGCAAAAAGCTTGAGAAAAGTGAGAGCGAGCTCGCCGAGCTGCGAAAGCGCCTGAAGAGTCGTGAGACTGAACTTGAAGGCCAGTTAGTCACCTTACGAAAAACTGTCAAAGATTCTGAAAGCAAGTATGAAGTGCTTCAGGCAGATGCCAATCGGTTTCGCTCACAGCAGGGCGCGGCCGATGCGCAGGTCACGCAACTGAATAAGGAAGTTAAGGACGCTCATCTGAAGCTCGAAGCTGCGCAAAAAGAGATCACCGCGCTTAAAGTCAGATCTTCGGAATACGACAAACTCAGCACCACGCTTGAAGATAAAAAAGTGCAGCTCGCCAAACTGCAGCAGCAGGCCGATGCGATGCGTGCAGAGCATGCAGAAAACACAGCGAAAATCGAAGCGTCGCTGAAGCGCAAGGAAGACGAACTGCGAAAGGTAAATGCAGATCTGATATCTGTACGCAAAGCACACGATAATGAGAAAGCGGAAGTGCTGCGCTTTAAGAAAGAAGCGGAGGCTGAAAGAAATAACGTCGTTCAGCTTAAGACCCGACAACAGGCTGAAGTCGAAAAGAGCAAGAGCCAGCTCATCGATATTGACAAGCTGCGTGGGCAGTTAAAAGAAAAAGAGCAAGGTTATCTGAAACTTCAGAATGATCACAAACTTGCTTTGAACAAAAGTTCTGAGGAACTGCGTCTTGCGCAAAACAAGATAGTTTCTTTAGAGAAGTCTTCGCTTGAACAAGCCGGCGTAAAAGACAAAGAGATTGCGGCGCTAAAATCTGAAACATCGAAACTGCAGACGCTGCGGGCTGATGTCGGGCAGCGCGATACTAAAATCGCCAATCTCGACAACGATCTGAAAAAACTGCAAAAGCAAAAAGGCGAGTATGACAATGAAATTGCGCGTCTGAGCAAAGAGGTAGATCTGGCCAAAAACGAATCTGCCAATCTTCGCAAGTCACTTGAAGCTGAGAAACAGGCAGTTGCCGCGAAAACCGGTGAGCTTGAAAAGCTGAACGTAGCTGCCAAAACAGACCGGGACAAAATTGCAGCGCTGCAGCTGGAACAGAAACAGACCTCAGAAAAAGACAAGAAGGCTGTATCCGAGTTACAGGGCAAGCTTGATCTTGCCTTGAAAAATGTCGGGCAAACGACCAGTGAGCGTGACAAGCACCTGGCTGAACTTAAAGACAAAACCAAAACGTTAGATAGTCTGCGAGATCAGAATGCCAGGTACGATGCTGAAATCAAAAAACTGAATGTCAGTCTGTCGGACGCTGAAAAAGCCGCAGAAGCGCGCCGCGCTGAAATCTCTTCGCTCAAGAAAGCCTCCGATGCCGCGCGCATTGAAGCTGCGAAAGAGAAAGAGCGATATGACGCTGAGATGCGAAAGTTGAAGGAGATTGCTGCCGAAGTAGAACCGTTGCGCAAGCAGTCGAGCAACTATGAATCGCAAATAAATCAGTTGAAGCTGTCTTCAAAAGAAAATGAAAACAAGTTTCTGTCGCAGATCAAAGAGCTTGAGCCGTGGCAAATGCGGTTTAAGCAGGCGCAGCAGGAAGCCAAGGATCACCAGGCGAACTTTGTTAAGTTGAAAGCTGACAGCGGCGTTCAGCTGGAACAGAAGGTTGCGCAGATATCCAAACAGAATGCTGAGCTGCTCGCTCAACGCGACAAACGTATTGCAGACCTTGATAACAAAGTCAGGCAGCTTGATAAACTCGAGGCGGAGCTTGCCGGACGAGACAAGCGAATTGAGACGTTGAATAGTTCGCTCGCTGCAGCGCGTAAGGACGCTGAAGAGAACAAGCGCAATCTCAATCAGGCCCAGCAAAAGTTAACGTCGTTCGAAGCTGATATCGGTCGAATGAAAACCGAGCAGGGAACTGCGGGAAACAAACATCGCGTTGAGATAGAACAACGCGAAAAACAAATCACCGAACTTAAACAACAAAAGGCGGCTTTTGAAGTAAAAGTAAAAGACAGCGAAAAACGTGCTGCGGATACAGATGCGAAGCTTCAGCGAGAAGTGGCTGAACTTAAGAAGATGCATGACGGTAAGGTGTCGTCACTGAATGAGAAGATCACATCTCTTGAAGCGTTGCGCGGGCAGCTGGATGCGCAACAAGCAGAGAATCGAAAGCTCGCTGCAGCCCAAAAAGCCGATGCTGAAAAGCATTCTGCTGAGCTGGCTTCGTTGCGAACAAGGATAAAGGAACTTGAAGGCGTAAAAGCTCAACTGGCGTCGCAACAAGAGTCCTACAACAAGCTGCAAGCGGCCCACAAGGCAGCCGAGGATAAAGCCTCTGCAGAACTCGCGTCGCACAAGGCAAGGGTTCGAGAACTTGAACCACTACAGCAGAAGCTGGCATCACTGGAAGCTGACGCCAGGAAGCTAAGCGCTGATCATAGAGCCGCCAGCGACAAAGCGGCCAGTGAACTGGCAGCATCACACAGGAGCGTAAAAGAGCTGGAGCCACTGCAGCAGAAACTTAGCTCGCAGGAAGCTGAATACAAAAAGCTCCAGGCTGAACAACGATCTGCAGCCGAGAAAGCATCAGCCGAACTGGCAGCCATGCGAAAGCGGGTACAGGAACTGGAACCGCTTAACAAGAAGCTTGCTGATCAGCAGGCTGAGTTTAGGCAATTAAAGGATTCTCATAGCGCGACTATAGAAAAAGCATCGACTGAGCTGGCGACGCTGCAGGCGCGCGTTCGGGACTTTGATTCATTACAGCAAAAGCTCAGCGCTCAGGAATCCGAATTCCTGAAGTTGCAGCAGTCGCACAAAGCAGCAAGCGACAAATCGTCAAATGAACTGAATGGACTGCAGGCACGGATCCGTGAGTTGGAACCGTTGCAACAGAAGCTGGCGTCACAGCAGGCAGAGTATGCGAAGCTGCAGGAATCCCATAAGGCAGCGATAGATAAATCGTCGAGTGAAGTAGCGTCGTTACAGTCACGTGTTCGTGAGCTTGAGCCGTTGCAACAGAAGCTGTCATCACAGCAGGCGGAGTATGCGAAGCTACAGGAGTCGCATAAAGTGGCAGCTGATAAAGCTTCGTCTGAACTGGCAGCACTGAAAGCACAGGTCACCGAGCTTGAACCACTGCAGAAACAACTGAGTCAGGCGCAATCAAAACTGGCGGAAGAGCAGAGCGCGAATCAGTCTGCTCGCGACAAGCTCGCGTCAGACATTGCTGCTCTGCAGGCCCGTGTCAGAGAGATTGAACCGCTTCAGAAACAACTGACTTCGCGTGAAGCCGAGGTCACCAGGCTGGCTGAAAGCCAAAAGGCCAGCAAGGAACAGGCGGCTACAGACATGGCTAACCTGCGGGCTAAGGTCCGTGAGAATGATCTGTTGCAAAAGCAGCTAGAGAAGCATCAGGAGTCTCATGCAAAACTGCAACAGGACCATCGTGCGGTTGCGGATCAATCAAAGTCGGAGATTGCCGAACTGCGAGCAGCACTGAAGGCCGCTGAAAAACAGGCTGCTGACAATCAGCGCTTGTCTGAGCGACAATTTGAAGCGCTGCAAAAATCATCGACCAAAACCCAGGCCGATGCTGAAAAGAAGCTTGCCGAGGCGAAAGCCAGACTAGACACCCTGGCACCGTTGCAAAAGCAGGTTAAAGCACAGGAAGGCGAGGTTGCCCGGCTGACAGCACGGTTGAAAGCCGCTGACGATAAGTACGGTAAAGAGGTTGCTGCACTTAAAGACAAACTTGCCGCGGCAGAGAAACTGCGGGCTGAAGTCAGCAGCCGAAACAAGCAGATAGATCGTTATGATCGTCAACTTGCCGCACTGCAAAAAGACAACGAAACACAAAAAGCACAGGTTGTGACGCTTAAACACGATGTCAGTGGTAAGCAATCAGAGCTTAAGTCGTTGTCCGGCAAGGCTGCGAAATTGCCGTCTGTTGAAAAGCAACTGGCTGACGCGCTGAAGTCGAGTAACACCAGCAATAAAGAGCTTGAGGTGCTTCGTCGAAAGCTGTCGACCCTTGAGGAAAGTGTTGCCCGCAATCACCGGGATAACGAGAACCGGCAGAAAGCACTGAAAGAGGATCTTGGCAACGCCCAGCGTGAAGCGCGTAAGCTACGTCCGCTGGAAACTCGAGTGAGTGGTTATGAGTCGACAATTGCGGAGCTTAAAGCGAAGCTTGCAGAACAGGCGGCCATGGCGAAACAACTGGGCGCTGTTGAAAAGCAGCTGGAGCGCAGCGCTCAAAAGCACAACAGTGACATCGATCGCAAAGACTCCAGTATTGCCCGTCTGCAGGCCGAAATCGCGAAGCTTAAAGCGCGCCCTAAACCGAAGCCGGCACCTAAACCAAAGGCGCCTGCAAAGAAGCCTGCCGCCAAGAAGGAGCGTCTGACTGCCGATGGCAAGAAAACCGTTCGCAAGGACGGCATGGATGATCTGAAGCTTATCTTCGGCATTGGTCCTAAAATCGAAAAAATGCTGAACAGCAAAGGCGTGAGACATTTCGAAGATATAGCCAAGTGGAAGAAAGCAGACATCGAGCGTTACTCGGAAATGCTCGACGGTTTTTCTGATCGAATCGAACGTGACGAATGGGTGCTAAGCGCTCAGCAGATCATTGCGGGTACTTACAACTGGGAAGAGCGCAAAAAATCGCGCGAAGGCAACAACGCTGCGAAGAAACCAGCCAGTACACGTGTCACTGCTGATGGCAAAAAAACCACCCGCAAGGATGGGATGGATGATCTGAAGCTGATCTTCGGCATAGGCCCGAAAATCGAGAAGATGCTGAATAGCAATAACGTTCAGCGCTTTGAGGATATCGCAGCCTGGACCAAGGCGGATGTCGAGCGATTTTCGGAAATGCTGGAAGGCTTTTCAGACCGGATTGAACGGGATGAATGGATAGACAGCGCAAAGCAGATCATTGATGGCACATACAACTGGACTGAAAGAAAGAACGCCAGATCAGACCAGAAAAAGGGGTAAATGTGGACTGCACCGGCCTCCTGTGGCCGGTGCTGCTTTGCAATACCGACAGCGGTGTTGAACTAATCCGGGAACGATGCAATCAAACCTGATTGCTGCTCGTTTCTGGAAGTATGACAATCAACACCTCAATCAAAGCACGAAACCACCCGTACTCAGGTGGTTTTTGTGTTTAAGCGTAAAAAAACAGCTGATATTGAACTGCTGAATTCGGGTTACCGATATGCGCTTTCGCTGGCTGGTAATCAGCAGGACGCAGAAGATCTGGTACACGATGCATGGATCAGGCTGGATAAGCGATACGGGCAATGTTCAGAAAAGGCGCTGTTGTTTAGAACCATTCGCAATCTGTACATCGATCAGTATCGCCGCCGGCAGATTATTTATTTTGTGGATGACACCGAGCAGAATTTACTGGCAAGTTTGCCTGACACCAGTACTCATACAGAAATTGAAAAAAACTATATTGCTGCAGAGGAAATGCAGTTCGCGCTTGAGCGCCTGCGCGATGTTGAGCGGGAAAACCTCTACCTTTCCATTGTCGAGGGCTACACCGCTGACGAGATAGCGAAAATGACCGGTACCTCTCGCGGTACTGTACTGAGCCTCTTACATCGCTCCAAGGCAAAGCTAAGAAAAATACTCAAGCCCGATAATGACGCCCAATCCGATCCTTCGGGAAACGCGGGTGAACAATCTGATAAGTCGGGGCAGGGCAACAACAACGTTGTAGAACTTATTACCGGGAGGACGCAATGATGGATCCTGTCGATCAGCGGTTGTCTGAACACTACCAGTCAAAAACACTGAACAGCGCCCGCCTGGAAAGTATCCTGGGTGAATCGCAGCGCAACCGGCAACGACGAATGTTGCCTGTGTTTGCTGCCGCAGCAGCGGTGTTAATGATTGTGGTCGGAGCATTCCACCAGTACGCGTTAAGTCATCAACAGGTGTCGTTTGCTCTGCGCGAAGCAGCCATGAATCATCTGAATAAATTACAGCTGGACGCGCAGGCTGAAACACTGGCTGAGTTACAACAAGGCTTAGGGGAGCTGCCGTTTGAGATGAGCTTGCCGGATGGCTCGATCTA
>CALLLY010000129.1 GCA_938008205.1 uncultured Granulosicoccaceae bacterium | reverse complement strand
CATATCACGTCAAATATAAGAAAAATAAAACACGTGCTGGTGCCGTTCGCGCGGTTTAAGCCGATATTGAAGCCTGTCAACGATGTGGCGGAGGCAAGTCGGGGTAATACCGGAACGTGGACATCCACAGGTGATGATCCGCAATTTCTGGTGCAGTTCCCCAGGCGCGGTCTGTTCGCCAGCTGGTACATGATCACCTTTAACATTGAGTCGAGCAACGTCACTGATGAAGCCAAGCTTTACATTGATACCGGTGCCGGCATCGATGAAGCCGCCGCACTAAATATTCGCTATCAGTCGCGCAAGGTCGCAAAAAGGTTGGTTCAGATACCGCGTCATTTGAAAAACCTGCGATTCGATCCTCAGAGTTGTGCGGGTACTTTTAGCATCAGGGAGTTTTCAGTAACACCGGTTACGACGGCGTTTGCTGAACAAAAGATGCTTCAAAAGCTCAAAAACTGGATGCCACCGGCAGAAAACGCCACTCTTGAGTGTACCCGGCGCGATATACAGCGTCAGGCAAACCATACAGGTCAGTCGTATCAATCTGTGTTGGCTGAAAACTATTCAGCGCTTTTTTCTGATACTCCCAAAAACTACAACTACGGCAAATGGATTGCGAAATATGAGTACCTGCATTTTCCATCTGAAACTCAGATTGCCGAGTTATTAAACGCGCCTGAGCAGACAGTGATCTCGGTCATAATGCCCACCTACAACAGTGACACTGAATTGTTAAACGCTGCCGTTCAGTCTGTCGTTGATCAGATTTATCCGCACTGGCAGTTGTGTATTTCCGATGGTGGATCGACGGTACCCAATGTGGTTGACACTATAAAAAAATTGTGTGAATCCGATCATCGGATCTCGGCGTCATTCCAGACTGACGCAACACCGATTGCCGCCAATACCAATTTCGCATTAGCGCTGGCTGAGGGTGACTACTGTGTGTTTCTTGATCATGATGATTTACTTGCCAAACATGCCCTGTACGAGATTGCCCGCAGCGTAAATGAAGACCACGCATTAAAACTGATCTACTCGGATGAAGATAAACTGGACAACAGCGGGGCGAGGCTCGAACCTCACTTTAAGCCAGACTGGAATCCGGATTTGTTGCTATCGCAAAATTACATTTGCCATCTTGTTGCTGTCGAGCGTCAGTTATTAACCAAAATCGGTGGATGCCGCTCCGGGTTTGAAGGGGCGCAGGATCACGACCTTCTGTTACGCGTTATGACGGAAGTCGAGTCCAGTGAAGTAAAGCATATTGCAAAAGTACTCTACCACTGGCGTATGGCGGCAGGGTCTACAGCGGCAAGTGCATCTGCAAAAAGCTACACGACTGAAAGCGGGGTTGCAGCAGTGCAGGATTACCTGAGTAGTACCAACGCCCATGCGACAGTCGAATCCGGGAAGTACCCGAATACCTATCGGGTTTTGTGGCAACTGCCAGCCAGTGCTCCAATGGTCAGTATCATAATTCCTACCAGAGACAGGTTAGACATTCTTTCGCAATGTGTCAGCAGTGTATTGTCAAAGACGGACTATCCGGACTATGAGATTATTATTGTTGATAATGAATCTGAAGACCCGGAGACCCGCACCTATCTCGATGAAATTCGCAGGGAACCCGGAATTCGGGTGATTCCTTATGTTGGTGCATTCAACTTTTCCGCGATTAACAATTTCGCAGTAGATCATGCACACGGCACTGTGATTACAATGATGAATAATGATATCGAGGTGATAAACCGTGACTGGTTACGGGAAATGGTGTCTCATGCTGTGCGTCCTGAGGTGGGTTGTGTTGGTGCAAAGTTACTTTACAAAAACAATATGGTGCAGCATGCAGGTGTTATTCTGGGAATTGGCGGGGTAGCAGGCCATGCCCATAAGTATTTTGATGCAGAGTCTGCCGGGTATTTCTCCAGACTGCATCTGACACAGAATATGTCAGCGGTAACGGCAGCCTGTCTGACCGTAGAAAAAAATCTGTACCTTCAGGCTGGTGGTTTGAATGAGAATGATCTAAAGGTTGCCTTTAATGACGTAGACTTCTGTTTACGGATTGAGGCATTGGGTTTTCGTAACGTATGGTCTCCTTATGCATTGCTGTATCATCATGAATCGTTAAGTCGAGGACATGAAAATACTTCAGAGAAAAAAACGCGATTTGATAACGAGGCCAACTATATGCAACAGCACTGGGGATCACAGCTGCGAGAGGATCCTGCGTATAATCGAAATCTGACTCTAGTACATGAAGATTTTTCGCTGGCAGCGTAGCGGTTGACACTGATGCAATTTCCAATAATTTATCTTCATATACCGAAGACCGCCGGTACCAGTTTTCGGTTAAGTGCCGAACAATACTTCGGACCGGATCAGGTGTTGAACGACTACGGTGAAAAATCACCCAACACTTCGGATGATGTTCGTACCTCGGTTTATGATGGCAACGACATCAAGGCAATGAGAGCGGCAGGGCTTAAAAAGAACTTTCTTACCGGCCATTTCTCGCTTGCCAAGTATCGCGAAGTATTTCCCGATTCTCCGGTGATTACTTTCTTCCGCAACCCCGTTGATAGAGTCATATCCGAGTACATCCATTTTTCATCGCACTATAACTTTGAAGGGTCTCTACAGGATTTCTATCGAAGGAAGCATTTTCAAAATCGACAGGCGCAAGCCCTGTCTGGTGCCTCGCCTCTGGACCTGGATTATTACGGCATAACGGAGCAATACGAAAGCAGTCTGAAAGGTTTTAATGATCGATATGGCACCAACTTCCCAATGGCTAATCTCAATCGGGGACGCTACCAGGGAGGTGCACAAGAACTCGCAAGTGCCGAAGAAATAGCAGAGATAAAATCACTTAATCAGGCTGATATAGAGCTTTATCAGTCTGCTGTTGAAAAATTTAGCGAGCAGAAAACCACTCCGGAGATTTCGTTGAAAACAACGAACCGCTATTGCGGGATATTCGGTGGTATGAACTCTGAGGAACTATTTGGTTGGTTGGTAGATCGTGAATCAAATGCACCCGGTGAACTGGCGATATCAGTCAATGGTGAAATACGCCATAAACAGCCAGCTGACAAGTATCGGCAGGATCTCAAACGTAAGGGTTATCATATCGAAGGGACATGTGGTTTTCAGGTCCCAATTTCCAAGCTTGGTGTGGTATCTCCAGGCGATAGAATTTCGGTACGAACGCAGGATGGTAAGTTCGAACTGGCGAACAGCCCACTAGTCTTTAACGGTTGAGAAGGTGTCACCATGACCTCGGTGATCTATCTGACAGACACTCGTCATGGTCAACGTGGATGGCAGCATCCGTCGGCACGGCACAGATGTTATCACTATGCAGATGCGCTAATCGCTAACGGTGTTAGATCTGCTGTCGCACCGGTCGATCGGGTGACACCAGATTTGTTAGCAGGATATGATCATGCCGTATTTCATCGTCCACAGTACAGCAGGCGCTTTGAAAAGGCGTACCAGGCCTGCAAGCGATCTTCTGTGCAAATTCATGCAGACTATGATGATCTGGTATTCTCCCCCGAATACGCGTCATCCAGCCCACTATATATAAATGGTGGTCGGCGGCTGCAGCAAGTAGAACAACAGTTTCAAAGCACTGGCAAGGCGGCAGCAAGATTTGAGTCCTTTATTTGTTCAACAAAAGTGCTAAAAACCAGGCTAGAACATCACTTTCCATCAGCGACTGTGACCGTATTGCCCAACTCCCTGCCTCGGTTGTTTCGCAGGCCATCGTTTAGATCTGACAATATAAGACCGCATGTTGTTGGATATTTCCCTGGCAGCCGTGGCCATGAGGCAGATTTTGGCGTGCTTCGAAACACGATGTCCAGGTTGATTAATAGCAATCTACGGTTGTTGATTGTCGGACGCTGGAATTCGCAAGCCAGTGATAACATACCTGGTGTTGTTCACGTGCCGTTTAACGACTACAGTCGGTATTTGAATTTGCTGGCACAGGTGGATGTGTCCATTGCACCGCTCGAAAACAATATTTTCAATGATTCAAAGTCAGCGGTGAAATTGATAGAGAGTGTTTCGGTCGGTACTCCTATTGTGGCATCGGCTATTCCCGACATGATTGATCATGATAATGATCTCACCACACTGGTAGAAAATCCTGATCAATGGAAACAGGCAATACTGTCTGCGCTTGCCAAACTGGACAATCATTCTGCAATTGCCATACATGCCGAGAAACTCGCCAGACGCTTTTCGGTGAATAGTCGTCTTGAAATTTTGAACAAACATTTTGGATGGACGGATGAGTGGGCGATTGAGCAACACTGATATCCAGTCCGGATCGTGTTGGCGGAACCTCCAGCAAGCGCAAATAGATCAACACGCGGGAGAATCCGGAGCAAAAGCATTATTTCCGGATGCTTTGTTATTCAACCAGATTTTGGTACCAGGCGGTAATGGTCACGGGATTCCTCATGGAATGGTATTCGCCCCTGAAACGCTGGACCCGGTTTATGAATTCTGCGGGCCGCAGCGAATACAAACGCTACCAGCAAGTGCGCTTGTGATCGATATGAATGGGGAACTGCCTGAAGAATGTATTGGTACTGTCAGAGACATCATAAAAAGTAAAGCAACCCTTAATAATATTGTCGTGGTGGCAAACAACATCCCTGAATTTGTACAGCAATTAGACACAGATTTGGCTGTAACTATCGTATCACCGAACGGAATGAGTGCGGCTGCATATCATGCAATTTATCGTCAGGCAAATCATACGATCTTTGTAGATACATTAAGATCCATGGATGCGGCACATACCGGGTGTCTCTGTTCGATGCTGTTCAGCAAAGCGTTTGAAAAATCCATGGCCTATCCGTTGTGGGTATCCTGCCTGACTGAATCCTCGTATTGCCATGTGTTCGATTCGAGCGGTCGTCAGATTCAATCGGCTGAAACACAAAACATCCCTCCTTACATGATTTGTGAAAACGATGTAGATGAACTAGAGAAACTCATGTCTATTGTGAATGGTACGAGTACGCCGGACATGTGCGATGGTCAGAACTCATGGATTGATCGGTTTCCGTCCGCGCCACGCCGTGTCGTGGTTAGTGTTCCCTGCGGAGAATCCGTGACAGGCCCGGATGCTGTGCGTGACCGGATAACTCATATGCGCCGCAAGTTGGGCAAGCTTGTGCAGGATCCTTATGCGTTTTTTATCGATTCTAGAATAGGCGTGTTACAAAAGATCGCCAGAATATTCTCTCCAGAGCAACGAGCAGGGTAAGGTGACACAACGTCTAATCTCGGGGCTGGTGGCCAGGCCGGGTCGATTTCTACTTCGTCCGAATTGCCGGGCGTTGTATACACAGCTGGATACACTGGCCAGGACAGGCGAATTTGATGTAGACGCTCTCAATGGTATTCGATCGCATAAGCTTGCCCGGGCGACTCCCGAACTACGGTATTACCTGGCATCTTTATATCTACAGATAAACGAAGCCGCAAGTGCGCGTGAATTACTGACTAATCTACCGGCGCGGGCTTGTATGATCTGGTACTTTTCCGTGCTGAAGTTTTGTTGTGAGAACACACTGGCGCTGCCACGGCTTTCGGCAGAGCAGACATTGTGTATAGATTATCTTTCCCGTGTCATCGATAACAACCCCTCGAGTATGGCCAGGCTGGTGCAAGAGCATGCTGGTTTTTCAGTGGTAGGGAATGCTCCCGGGGATGGGCCGGTGACTCATCGTGGTGATTACTGCTCCTTTTATTTTAACGACTACGCTTGCAATGATCGTATTGTGGGCGAAGCATCTGTGCACGTAGTCACGCCGTCGTGGGAAGTGTCTCGCAAGTACGTATCGGAATCGTTGTGTATTTCGGGCAATAACATCTTTCATCGACGCAGCCGTGTGTGGCAAAAATTCTGCGGTTACAATGAGTATCGCTCAATTTATACCTTTCCAAGGACGCTTTGGGCGTCTCTTTCACTCGAACTTAACGCCAGCCCGTCTGCCGGATTGCTGATGCTGGAATATTTAAATCATGCATTCAAATTCCAACAACTTCCGATCGGCGTAATAGATGGATTGGTGGCTGGTTTTTCTGAGGGCGTGCCGGTGGTTAATCATCAGTACAACAAGGAGCCTGCGTCGAAACGTCATAACTGGGAGATGGAGAGTTTGATCAGGAAGCGTTGTATTGATCAGTTAAAACGACACTGTGCGAATTTAGAATGGATGCAGTGACGTGTGATTTGAATCGGCAATGATTGTAGGTAGTGTTATTGTCTGTCAATGCCACTGTTGAATAGCACCAAAAAACAAAAGATTGAAAAAAGGCCTGGAATAGTGTTACTGGCATTTGGTCAGATTACCGTGTGGGCCAGTCTATTTTATATTTTCCCTGCCATGCTGTTGCGATGGGAAAGCCACTACGATTGGTCGAAAGCAGCGTTAACGGGGGCGCTTACCCTGGCGCTATTGTGTTCCGCCATTTCTTCACCACTGGTGGGTCGAAAGATCGATCAAGGCGCTGGTCCCTGGTTGTTAGCTGTCGGTGCGGCATTCGGTGGTTTTTGTTTGTGGTTACTGACCCTGGTCACCTATTTGTGGCAGTTCTATGTGCTGTGGGCATTGATTGGGTTCGCGTTATCGGCGTGTTTATACGAACCCTGTTTTATGCTGATTACCCGGGCTTATGGTAAACAGGCAAAGCGTTCGATCATAGTTGTGACGCTGATAGCGGGTTTCGCCAGCTCCATCAGTTTTCCCGTTTCTCATCTCATCGCAGAGTACTTTGGATCGAACATGGTTATAGTGGCCTTTGCAGCGACTGCCATATTTATCAGTGCACCTGTCCTGTATCTGGGCGGACGTCTGGTTGAGCGCGATGTAAGTGATTCCAATAGATCAACAGACAATACGGCATCAAAGCTTGGTTACCTGAAAAACAAGTTACTACTCAAGTTAGGGGTCAGTTTTGCCGTACTCGCCGTTGTGCACGGCGCCACTCTTCATCATCTTCTGGCTTTGCTCACGGACAAAGGACTGGTGATTGGCAGTGCTGTGCTGGTTGCCAGCCTGATTGGACCTATGCAGGTTGTCGGACGGCTGTTTATTACTGCTTTCCAGAATAGTCTGAGTCATCCGACGATTGCGAAATGCTGCTTTGCATTGATGGGATTGTCGATGTTGCTGTTGTATTTCTCAAGCGTTGGTCTGGCGGTCGCTATTCTTTTTGCTGTGGTTTTTGGCGGCAGCTACGGTATTGTGAGTATTATCAGGCCGGTGATTGCACGGGATTTTTTGGGAGAATACGAGTTCGGCACCAAGTCCGGGTTACTGGCATTTTTCTACCTGATTGGATCGGCTATTGCCCCTTACTTTGCTTCGCTGGTTTGGTCGTTGGGCGGTTACAACCTGTTGATTCCGATTTTGTTTGCGTTTGCTGTGCTCGGATTGTTGTTGATCTATTCGGTAACAAAAACTCCCGGCAAGTATTAGCACGACCAGGAAACCCAGGATTATCAGCACCGTTTATTCACGGACCTGTTTGGCTTGTATCCTGCTCCTGTGTTTATCTATTCCTGATGAGATTCCTTCCATGGCGGAAGCCCAGAGCCTTCCACTGCTTAGTCAATATAGTGACGTATTTACGCGACTGCATGATGGCAAGAAAACCTGCTTCGACTACGGTATTGACAGGGTTGCGCTTAACCGGTTCATCATTGACGCCTCTATTAATACCTCTCAGCCGGATATGACGCCTCTGCTGTCTATGGTAGACCTTGAAAAGGTGCCTGATGGCGATACACAGAGTGAAAAAAAGCAGTTCTGCGAAAACAAACTGAAAGAGCTGGTCGCTTTGCAGGAAGAAGTAAATACCCTGCAGAAGGTAGCCCGCGAAAAAGGTATTGCGGGTGGGTTGTTAACGATCGTCGGTCAGGCATCTATCCAGAGTCCTTCAGACCATGGCGCCTCGGTGATCCATCAGCTAAGCGCATTGATGGATAATGGCGATGCAAAACCGCAACCGGCTACCGTCGATGGAAATGCGCTTAAGACAGACACAGATGTGGCATTGCAGGATGCCGCGAATGACTCGCATGAAGAGGCACTTTCCCCGCCTGCAGGAGGATTACAGGGGGTCATGGCTATGGCTAAGGCAAACTGGCAGCCCTTGTCTGTCGATGTACTATTTTGCCTGATTGCTTCATTCTTCGCGATTAGTCTGGTCAGTTAATGAACGCTCGATTCATGGCGTGTATGAATTTTTGTTGTGGCTAGCAGGGTGAAAGGCTTCACACTCTCATCAGGCATTGGTCTGATCCCGCATATTGATGAATTTCTTGATGTGGATAGTCTTTCTCGAAATCCATGGCATCTTTTATCTGGCGGTTGTGAAGCGATATATTCCTGGGGGTCAAAGCCTTACAGCAGGAAATCACAACGTCTGGCGAGGCACTTTAACCTGCCGCATATCAAGCTTGAAGATGGATTTATCTGCTCCTTCGGGAAGACTGTCCGGCCTAGGAAATACTCGCTGGTGATTGACCCGATTGGTATTTATTATGATTCCACCGGACCCTCAAGGCTTGAAAATATATTAAACGATATAGATGGCTCTTCGGTTGATTTGCAGGATGGCGATTTCGCCGAGCGAGCGGATCGCCTGATACGCAGAATTATTAAAGGCAATATATCCAAGTACAACTATTTATCTGATGCTTCCGATCAGCCTGGTAGCACTTCCTCTGAAGTAACATTGTCTGAAAACATGGTGCTTGTCGTTGATCAGACGTTTGGGGATCAGTCGGTTCGCCTTGGTGGTATGGATCAACAGCAGTTTGATTCAATGCTCGATTGTGCAGTGCGAGAGTATGGTGCTGAAGGAGTGATTGTAAAGATTCATCCGGATGTGCTTGCAGGAAAAAAACAGGGGTATCTGGCAACCGGTGCTAAAAAACATGGTGTGCAATTGCTGGCAACAGATTTGTCAGTAGATCAATTGGCATTGTTTCAAAAGGTTTTTGTAGGCACATCCTTACTGGGTATGGAAGCGTTGTTGCGAGGGGTACCGGTGCGTTGTTTTGGTAAGCCGTTCTACGCCGGATGGGGGCTCACAGAAGATGAGTCGGCTATACCTGCCCGAACCAAATCACGTAGTCTCAAAGAGCTGTTTATTGCTGCTTACCTGTTGTATCCGAAGTATGTGGATCCGGTATCCGGACAGTTGTGTGAGCTCGAAGATATCCTGGATCATATCGAGTTGCAGTTTGCCCAGAGACAAAGAATTAGTCGCAAGTACACCTGTGTTGGTATAACACCCTGGAAGAAAAGATACATAGATCGTTATCTCCAAAGTAATGATTTTTCGCATCAGCACGTGTCCAGACATGCTCTGCTCAATGTTGCCAACGACGAACCTGATCAAGACGATGCGATACTGGTATGGGGCAAAAAGTCGGTAGATTCCAAACTTGAACAACAACTTGAGCACCGTTCTGTCGCGCGTATGGAAGATGGGTTTTTAAGGTCTGTGGGGCTGGGAAGTAATTACACAGCACCGCGCTCACTGGTGATCGACGATCTGGGAATCTACTTCGATGCTACCCGACCGTCGCGGCTTGAGACGCTGTTACAGGAATACCACTGCACTGAACAAGAAAAGCTGCGTGCACAATCGCTGATTGAGACACTCAAAGAGCAGCGCATCAGTAAGTACATCAGTGCGAACGATGAAATCGCCGAAGATGATTTCTATCAGGGTAAAAAAGTACTGTTGGTGATTGGCCAGGTGGAGGGAGATGCATCACTCCGCTATGGCACCACCGATATTGTCAGTAATCTGGCGTTGATTCAGGCAGTTAGAAAATTAAACCCGCATAGCATGGTGGTTTACAAGCCCCATCCGGACGTCGTTAGCGGTAACCGTGATGATGGAATTGATAACTATGGGAAACTATCGTCGCTTTGTGACCACGTAGAAACCGTCCTGCCAATCCAAAATGTGATGCACCTGTGTGAGGAGATACACACAATGACATCGCTGGCAGGGATGGAAGCGCTACTTTGGGGCAAAAAGGTCGTTACATATGGTAGGCCGTTTTATGCCGGATGGGGACTTACGACAGACCGTTGTGAGTTCGAGAGACGACAAAGAAAGCTCACTTTACAAGAGCTTGTTTTTATTTGTTATGTCAAATATCCGGCATATCTGGACATCGCGTCAGGCGAGTTCACCAGCGTGGAGAAAACCATCGCGGCGCTGGTCGACGAACGGTTGCAAAGTGCTGGTTCGCTAACCGACACTGGACTAAAAAAATACGTGAACATTGTTCGCAATATAAGAAAAGGTCTTACCTATGCCGCGTAATGTGTTGCTTCTCCAGGGGCCGGTCGGACCGTTTTTCAGAAAACTGGCAACCCAGCTTGAGCACAATGGTCACAATGTTCACAAAGTAAACCTCAATGGAGGCGATTTCTTCTTCTACCAGCACGGCAATTACATCAATTATCGTAATACACCGGCGCTTTGGCCATTCTGGATAGAATCCGTCATTGTAGAACGCGAAATCGAGCGAATTTATCTGTTCGGAGATTGCCGACGTTACCACCGGCAGGCGATCGCAATAGCCAAGCGATTGGGGGTAGAGGTTTTTGTTTTCGAAGAAGGGTATGTCCGGCCAAATTACACTACGCT
>CALLLY010000128.1 GCA_938008205.1 uncultured Granulosicoccaceae bacterium | reverse complement strand
CGGCCTGACTGAAAGCCAGAGCTGGCATTCACGCCAGATGAGCATCGCCGCCGAGGCTGATCAGGTGTTCAAGATTCTCGCTGCAGAAATTGCCGGCCGTCGTGGCAGAGTGGATATTGCCGCGCAAAACTACTTCGATGTGGCACAAACTGTCAATGATCCGCGTGTTGCCGAGCGTGCCGTAAAGCTGGCATTGTACAGTCGTGATTTGGTTCGTGCCGACTCAGCAGCGTCGTTGTGGGTTGAGCTCGACCCTGAAAGTGTCGAGGCCTGGCAACACCGCGCACAGATATCGCTGCAGCAAAAGAACGTCGATAACACCACTGATGCTCTCGCCAAAGTGATTTCACTGTCTACCGATTCGCCTTCACAGGTGATCCCGGGGGTGGTCAGTTCGATCCTCAGTCAGTCAGATGCTGATACCGGAGTGCGGGTACTGACTCAACTTGCCGACCGCTATCCAAACAGTGCAGATGCTCAATACGGCATTGGTCGCTTTGCCATGTCTCGCGGTGAACGCGAAACCGCGCTGCAGGCGTTTGACAATGCGCTTGCCATTGATCCTGAAAATGTTGATGCCCTGTTATCACGAGCGCGGCTGGAAGTAGAGTCTGGCGCCGGTGATCAGGCGCTGCAAAAAATAAGCGCATTCGTTGAAGACAAACCGCAAAACGTCGCAGCGCAACTGGGCTATGCGCGCTTGCTGGTAGAGACCGGTAAATACGAAATGGCCGCCGACCGGTTTGATTTTATCGCAGCCGAATTCCCTGACGACGCCGATTCACTGTTCACCATCGGTTTGCTTGCGCTTGAGATAAAACGCATCAAGCATGCTGAAGAATACCTGTTGCAGGTGGTGAATCTCGACAAACACCAAGACAGCGCCAGCTACTATCTGGCACGCATTTCAGACAGCCGCAAAGACTACAAAGAAGCCATTGATCGTTATCAGCAGGTACAAAATGGCGACAACTACTTTGATGCACAGACCCGCGCCGCTGAACTACTCGGGTTAATCGGAGAAGTAGACCAGGGCCGTGAGCTGATAGCGCAGCTGCGATCCTACACTCAGGAACGTACCGTAAAAATCGACCTGATCAACGCGGAAAGCCGGATGTTGAACAGCAGTGATCGTCACGAAGATGCCTTCCAGCTTCTCAATGAAGGGCTTGCAGAATTTGTCGACGATACCTCTTTGCTTTACGCCCGCGCGCTGGTGGCAGAACGACTCGACAAGCGCGAGGTTTTTGAACGGGATCTGTTAAAAGTTATCAGTATGCAACCCGACAACGGCTATGCACTTAACGCACTTGGCTACTTTCTGGTTGATCGCAACGAACGACTCGACGATGCAGAAAGCTACCTGACCCGTGCGCTTGAACTGTTACCCGACGACCCGGCGATTATCGATAGTGTTGGCTGGTTGTACTATCGCCAGAACAAATTTGAAAAATCCATCGAAATGCTGCGCCGTGCACACTCGTTGTATCCTGATGCCGAAATTGCCGCACACTTAGGTGAAGTGTTGTGGGTATCCGGCGATCAGGATGCCGCCACCGAAGTCTGGGAAGAAGCCCTGCGTGACGATCCCGAGCACGACTTGCTTAAACAGGTAATGAAGAAGTATCAGCCTTGAGAAAAGTTTTAGTTTTCATGTTGCCTATGGTTGCGGCAGTTGCCATTACCGCAGGTTGCCAGTCCAATCCGGTTCGCGTCACAGAAGCCTCTGTTGCTACCCGTGACGCAAAGCTTGCCGCGCTCAAACCGTGGCGTGCACGCGGTTCGTTAGCGGTAGATTCAAAGCAGCAGGGTGCAGTGAACGCTACCTTTACCTGGGACGTTAACAACAACGGTTTTGATATTCGTCTAATCGCTCCACTGGGCCTAAAAACCTATCGGGTGGTCGAGAATCAACAAGGTGCCACGCTAACCGGAGATGGTCAGGTTTACACGGGTCCTTCAGCCGAACTGTTATTGCTGGACGCGCTTGGGGTGAGAATCCCGTTGATCAACATGCAGGACTGGGCAGTGGGTTTGCAGGGCAAAGCAAATACGGCAAAGCGTGACCGGCGCGGGCGCATTGTGCGAATGTCAGTAACCGATGAAGATCAAACGCGCTGGAAAGTAAACTTTGAACGCTACTCGTCGGTGAATGATCTCGATCTGCCACAGCGCATAGCGGTCACCGGCGATGGCGTTGAAATCAAGTTGTCGATCAACAACTGGAGCCAGCCCGAAACGGTCGATGAAAACCGGCTCATGATTCCGACCGCCGAACTGAATTGAGCTCAACCCCTTTGCATGGCTGGCAGGGGGAGGCCGGTAACTGGCCTGCTCCGGCCAAGTTGAATCTTTTTTTACACATCACCGGTCGTCGTGATGATGGCTACCATTTGCTGCAAAGCGTCTTTCAGTTACTCGACTATGGTGATGAGCTGGCGTTCTCGCAGCGCGCCGACGATCGCATAGAGCTCTCAATTCAACCTGCCAATGACATACTTGCCGGTGAAGATAACCTGGTGCTTCGCGCGGCAGCCTTGCTTGTCTCTGCGGCAAAGTCCGATGGTCGTGACGGCAATATCAGTGGTGTGGATATTACGCTGTTTAAAAAACTGCCACTGGGTGGCGGCTTAGGTGGTGGCAGTTCGGATGCAGCGACCACGCTGGTGGCATTAAATTATTTGTGGCAGCTGAACTATTCAACGCAACAACTTGCTGCACTCGGGCTCACATTAGGTGCAGATGTGCCGGTGTTTGTTGAGGGGTGCTCTGCATGGGCTGAAGGTGTTGGTGAAAAATTGCAGCCGATAACACTCGAATCGCAGTGGTATGTTGTGATCCACCCTGGAATTCATGTCGCTACAGCCACTTTGTTTGGGCATTCGCAATTGACACGTGATTGTTCACCGATCACAATACGCGGCTTCCGGAGTGGAGAGCCGACCAGCAACGTTTTTGAACCGCTGGTTTGTAATCAACATTCAGAGGTTTTAACGGCACTCACGCTACTGCGAGAGTCAGCGCAAACAGTTGGCGCTGTGACCGGTGAACCCCGAATGACCGGAACCGGTTCATGCGTCTTTCTCCCCTGTGAGGAGAAATCCGGGGCACAGAAAGTGCTCGACGCAGTCACCGGAGCAGAGAAGCGCTTCAGCGGGTTTGTTGCCCGGGGAATCGATCAATCTTCTCTGGTGCAATATTCGCAGGCTTCTACACTTCAGTAAGGAAGTCGGAAGTCAGTTTTACCAGATTGGGGCGTGGCCAAGCGGTTAAGGCACCGGGTTTTGATCCCGGCATTCGGAGGTTCGAATCCTCCCGCCCCAGCCATTATGCAGAACACAAGGCAGGCGGGTTTCTGGTGTCGGAAACGAACATGATGATCTTTTCGGGAAAGGCTAATCTGCCGCTCGCGCAAAAGATAGTGAACCAACTGCGGTTGCCTCTCGGAAAAGCATCAGTATCACAATTCTCCGATAGCGAAACTGCTGTCGAGATTCTTGAAAATGTCCGCGGTCGCGACATCTTCCTGATCCAGACTACCTGCTATCCCACTAATCAAAACCTGATGGAAATGCTGATCATGGTGGACGCGTTTAGGCGCGCATCCGTTGATCGTATTACTGCTGTCATGCCCTATTTCGGCTACGCGCGTCAGGATCGTCGGGTACGCTCGGCACGTGTGGCAATATCTGCCAAGCTGGTTGCCAACATGATCACCGTCGCCGGCGTCGATAGAGTGCTCACCGTTGATGTGCACGCTGAGCAGATTCAGGGTTTCTTTGATATCCCGGTCGATAATGTGTACGCCTCTCCGTTGTTGATGGGTGATATCTACCAGCAGAAGTACCAGAACCTTATTGTTGTATCACCCGATGTTGGTGGTGTAGTGCGCGCCAGAGCCGTGGCCAAACAGCTCGACGACGCTGATCTGGCCATTATCGACAAGCGTCGCCCGCAGGCCAATATGGCTCAGGTCATGCACATTATCGGCGATGTCAGTGGCAAGACCTGCGTCATCATCGACGATATGGTCGATACCGCCGGCACGTTGTGCAAAGCAGCAGAAGCGTTAAAAGAGCATGGAGCCGTAAAAGTCGTGGCCTACGCGACCCATCCGGTGCTCTCCGGCAGCGCCATGGAAAACCTTCAGAATTCGGAAATCGATGAACTGGTCGTCACAGATACTATCCCACTGTCTGAAGAAGCGAAAAACAGCGGGAGAATACGGCAGTTGTCAGTGGCCAATATGCTCGCCGAAACCATTCGTCGAATTCACGAAGAGGAATCCGTCAGCTCCATTTATATGGACTAAACGGCCCGCGGTTCCCGCATATTGATTTCTGGCTAATGGCCGAAAGTTTGATATACTTGATCGGCTCAGCACTGGTTTGGTCGCGAAACGGTGCTTGAGTTGAAATTTCCTTCATTTAACTAAGATTTCACAAGGGTATTCCATGAGCCTCGAGTTTACATTGAGCGCGGAAGTACGCAGTGACTATGGTAAGGGTGCGAGCCGCCGACTGCGTCGAACAAACAAGTTCCCGGGCATTATTTATGGTGGTGGTGGCAACCCCACGCCAATATCGCTGAATCACAACGAAGTGATGAACAACCTGCAGCACGAAGCGTTTTTCTCGCATATTTTAACGCTTGATGTAGGCGGTGCTAAAGAACAGGTCATTATCAAAGACATTCAGCGCCATCCGTTCAAACAGCAAATCCTGCATATGGATCTGTTGCGCATTGTCGCCAATGAAGCAATCACGGTTAACGTGCCGTTGCACTTCCTTAACGAAGACACCTGCCATGGTGTTAAGCAGGAAGGCGGTTCAATCAACCGTGTTGAAACTGACATCAGCATCAGCTGTCTGCCAAAAGATCTGCCTGAATACATCGAGGTAGACCTGGCCGAATTGAAGCTGGGTGAATCAATCCACCTGTCCGAAATCAAACTGCCTGAAAACGTCACTTCAACTGATCTGGCACACGGTGATGACGATCACGATCGCGCTATTGTTGCCGTACACGCGACTCGCGCTACCATCGAAGAAGATGAAGAGTCTGCTGGTGAAAGCGAAGGTGGCGATGAAGCTGCGGCTGACAGCGGTGGCAACGAGTAACGTTTGCTATTTGTAGGATGGATATGACTTGATGGATGGCTGGTCGTGTCGACAGTAAAACTGATTGTCGGACTCGGTAACCCCGGAAGCAAGTATGAAGAAACCCGCCATAATGCGGGTTTCTTGTTATTGGACGAAATCGCCCGAGCCTATGGCGCGAGCTTCACGCCCGATAAAAAATTTCAGGGTGAAACTGCACGGGTAACCATCGCAGGCAAGGATGTCAGGTTGCTCAAGCCCACGACGTTTATGAACCTGAGCGGTGAGTCGGTGCAACCGATGTCGAGCTTCTATCGCATTGAAATAGAGAACGTGCTTGTTGCGCACGACGAACTCGATCTTCTTCCCGGTACCGTAAGGCTTAAACGCAGTGGCGGTCACGGTGGTCACAACGGCCTGCGCGATATCATTAAACATCTGGGACGGGATTTCATCCGTGTCAGGCTGGGCATTGGTCACCCGGGTAATGCCAAACAAGTCAGCTCGTTTGTACTAAAACGTGCCCCGTCTTCAGAACAAGCACTATTGCAGCAAAGCATTGATGATGTTGTTCGCGAGTTGCCACAGATAGTCAGTGGTGATCTCGAAAAAGTCATGCAGGTGCTGCATACCAAACCAAAATCAGATACACCTGCCGCCGGCGACAAGCCTGCAGCCGCAGAGTAGAGAGCATTACCTATGGGATTTAAATGCGGCATTGTCGGGCTGCCTAATGTCGGTAAGTCGACTTTGTTTAATGCGCTTACCAAAGCCGAGATTGCAGCAGAGAACTACCCGTTCTGCACCATCGAGCCCAATGTAGGCATTGTTCCGGTGCCTGATCCACGGCTCGAATCGCTTGCAAAGATCGTTAACCCTCAGAAAATATTGCCAACAACAATGGAGTTTGTCGACATTGCCGGGCTTGTGGCTGGCGCCTCGAAAGGTGAGGGCCTGGGAAATAAGTTTCTCGCCAACATTCGTGAGACTGATGCTATTGCTCACGTAGTGCGTTGCTTTGAAAATGACGACGTTGTACACGTGGCCGGTAAAGTTGATCCGGTTGCTGATATCGAAATCATTAATACCGAATTACTGCTGGCAGATATGGAAACGGCAGAAAAAGCTGTGCTGCGTGTTGGTAAGAATGCCAAGTCCGGCAACAAAGCGGCTATCGCCGAAAAAGCGTTACTGGAAAGGGTGGTGGTGCATCTTGATCAGGGCAACCCGATCCGGTCAATGGATTTCAGTGATGCTGAGAAGCCCATCGTCAGACAACTGCATATGCTGACCAGCAAGCCCGTCATGTACATTGCCAACGTCGATGAAGAAGGGTTCGAAAACAATCCGTTGCTCGCCAAAGTGCAGGAATACGCAGCGGCAGAAGGTGCAGGGGTCGTCTCGGTTTGTGCGGCAATTGAATCTGAAATTGCCTTGCTTGAAGAAGACGAAAAGGCAGAATTCCTCGAAGAGCTCGGACTGGAAGAACCCGGTTTAAACCGCGTTATCAGAGCAGGTTATGAATTGCTTGACCTGCAGACTTTCTTTACCGCCGGTGAAAAAGAAGTCCGTGCCTGGACAGTCAGGCAGGGGGCGACTGCACCGCAAGGAGCCGGGCGTATTCATACCGACTTTGAAAAAGGATTCATTCGCGCTGAGGTTGTTGGTTACGACGACTTCATCACCTGCAGCGGTGAGCAGGGCGCTAAAGATGCTGGCAAATGGCGTCTTGAAGGCAAGGAGTACCTGATGACCGAAGGTGATGTGGTTCACTTTCGCTTCAACGTGTGAACAATTCTAAGTTCCTGTCTTGACAGGAGCAGGTTCAGAATCCAGAATACGCGGTCTGCAAGAACAAGGTCATGTAGCTCAGTTGGTTAGAGCACAGCATTCATAATGCT
>CALLLY010000127.1 GCA_938008205.1 uncultured Granulosicoccaceae bacterium | reverse complement strand
CGAGCGATCAGTCAGTGGCCGGGTGCAGTTTGCTGCTGTGGCCTGACGGCAGTTATCAGTAGGTGAAAGGCCCGCCATTGCGCGGGCTTTTCTTAAGTCTGGTGAGTTGCGTTTTTGGTGTCTGCAATTTCGACAGATGCGCCACATGTGCGCCACAGGTTATTACGTCAAGAAAATCTGTCAACCGTAGTATACGCTAAGTTATTGAATTTATTGGTAGGCGCGATTGGATTCGAACCAACGACCCCCACCATGTCAAGGTGGTGCTCTAACCAACTGAGCTACGCGCCTGCCGAACCGCGGAGTTTAAGGGATGATACGCCGCTCTGCAAGGTAAACCCCGAATTATCTCGGCGATTATTAGCGCTCTAGTCAACCGCAATTCGGCAGGTTCTCACCGCAACCATCACTTCGGTAAACAAGCCCCGTTTCACGCCATTTTGTGTTGTAATGGCGACCTTTAGCTTAAACCCTGCCTTGTAATGTCACTGACCGCTATTTCCCCTGTCGACGGGCGCTACGCCTCGAAGACCGCCCCATTGTCTGCCGAATTCAGCGAATACGGCCTGATCCGAAACCGCGCTATTGTCGAGCTTCGCTGGCTGCAAATGCTGGCACGCGAGCCCGGCATACCTGAAGTCACGCTGTCGGAAAGCGCTCTGGACAAAATCGACGAACTGGTCGCGAGCTTTGATGAAGCAGACGCGCGCCGAGTGAAAGAGATAGAGCGCACCACCAATCATGATGTCAAGGCAGTTGAGTATCTCCTGCAGGAGAAATTTGAAGATCATGCAGAGCTGTCTGCTGTCAGCGGATTTTTGCACTTCGCCTGTACCTCGGAAGACATCAACAATCTTTCGCAGGCATTGTCGCTAAAGAACGGCGCGCATGAAACGACCTTTGCAGTCGCCTGTGGTGTGGTTAAAGCAATTGAAGCACTTGCCAGCGACTACGCCGATGTTCCCATGCTTTGCCGAACACACGGACAGACAGCAACGCCCTCAACGATGGGTAAGGAGATGGCAAATGTTGCCTTCCGGCTACAGCGCCAGGCGACAGTCATTAAAGCACTTCCGACGCTTGGAAAGATCAACGGCGCAGTTGGAAACTATAACGCACACTGCACGGCCTACCCTGCCGTAGACTGGCCAGCCCTAAGCCAGCAGTTTGTCGAATCACTGGGGCTGACCTTCAATCCTTACACTACCCAGATAGAACCGCACGATTACATGGCGGAACTGTTCGATGCGTTTAGCCGGTTCAATACGATTTTGATCGACTTCTCCCGTGATATCTGGTCTTACATCTCTATTGGTTATTTCAAACAGAAAGTGATCAGCGGTGAAGTCGGCTCATCAACCATGCCGCATAAAGTAAACCCGATAGACTTTGAAAATGCTGAAGGTAACCTGGGTATTGCAAACGCCTTACTCGGACATTTCAGTGCCAAACTACCTATTTCCCGCTGGCAGAGAGATCTTACCGACTCTACCGTCCTGCGAAACCTGGGGGTTGCGTTTGCCCACTCACTGATCGCCTATGAATCTTTACTCAAAGGCATTGGAAAGCTGGAACTCGATGAACGGGCACTTGCCGCAGACCTTGACGCCTCGTGGGAGGTGCTGGCAGAGCCAATTCAAACCGTGATGCGTCGATACGGCATTGAAAATCCATACGAAAAACTCAAAGCATTAACACGCGGCGAAGCCATCACTCAGTCTACGCTGCAAACTTTTATCGATACGCTGGAACTCCCCGACCAGGTTAAACACGAACTCAAAGCGCTTACCCCGGCAACATACACCGGCCATGCGGCAGCACTGGCCAATGAGCTCAAACCCTTGAACTGATGCAATGCAAATAAACTGGCCACAAGGCATTGATACAACCATTTTCCTGCAGCAGTACTGGCAGCAAAAACCACTACTGATCAAGCAGGCCTTTCCCGGTTTTGAATCACCCATCGACGAAAATGAGCTTGCCGGTTTAACACTCGATAGCGATGCCAATTCCCGCTATATGGAGTGCGTCGACGGTCATGAATGGCGAATGACCCATGGACCATTCGCTGATGACTTCTACGATGGCGTTAGCGGTAATCAATGGTCGATACTGGTGAGCGATGTAGAAAAGCTGTTACCGGACTTCCGGCGCTACTTAGAGCCGTTCCGGTTTATTCCGGACTGGCGAATTGATGATCTTATGATCAGCTACGCACCAGTGGGCGGGTCGGTCGGTGCGCATGTCGACCAGTATGATGTGTTTTTGTTGCAGGCGGCCGGACAACGCGAATGGCAAATCGAAACAACACCCAGACAACGCGCAGGCGAATCAGCTAACGCGTCGATTTCTCTGCTAGCAGACTTCAAGTCCGACAACACCATGCAACTTGAAGCAGGAGATATGCTCTACCTGCCACCGCAGTTTGCACACCATGGCATAGCAAAAGCGGACCCGTGCATGACATGGTCTATCGGATTTCGCGCCCCATCCGTCGACGAAATGTTACCGTCTGTCATTAGCTACCTCCTCGAAGGTATCCCACAGCCGGCGCGTTTTACTGATGCCAAACGAAACGAGATCGACACACCCGGCCTGATAGACGAACAGGATTTACAAGGCCTGCGCAGCCTCATCCGACAAGCTTGCCAAACCGACGATAAGCAACTTGATATCGCCATAGGCCGCTATTTAACGGAATCCCTGAACACGGAGCCGCAGGAAGAAAAACACACGAAGTGGAAAGCGCTACCCCCTACTCTTCACGCCAACAGTACCTGTACATTCGCCTACCAGATAATTGATAAAGAAGCAGTGTTATTTGCCAACGGCGAAGCCTATCCAGTCACCGTCTCGCTTGCGAAAGCCCTGTGCAATGATCGCAAGATCGATAGCAAACAGATACCGGAGGAAGATAAAGATACCGTTCTGTCGCTCTACAATCGCCATGCACTTGCAGGTGACAATGACCTCTGAAAATTTCAACATAAAGATTGTTAGCTACGAGGAATACCAACTCGATATTCAGAATATCCGCACGCAGGTATTTATTGTTGAACAAGGTATTCCGGAATCACTGGAGTGGGACGACCATGAACATGCCAGCTGGCATGTGCTTGCCTTTGCCGGTGTACAAGCGGTGGCCACCGGACGTCTGCAACCCGACGGTAAACTCACTCGTATCGCAGTGCTTCAATCGTGGCGAAACAAAGGACTTGCCAACCAGCTACTAACAACGCTGTTAACCCTGGCCAAAAAAGAAGGGCTGAATTCGCTTTACCTTAACGCACAGGTTTCCGCGACGGGGCTGTACGAAAAACATGGCTTTACCACCACCGGTGACGTTTTTAATGAGGGTGGTATAGCGCATATCAGGATGCAACGCGTATGAAAACGGTTTACGCCCACCCATTTCTATTTTCCTTTGCGCTAATTTCTTCAGCGCTGCAGTTATCATGGGCCAACCCGGCACCTCACCAACAACTCACCAGCATAGCCACCGATGCATGCAAAACATTCGCATCGACACCTGCCACCCAGTTGTATAGCACGATCAGTAACAGCGTTAAGGCAACGCTGGGTGAGCAGGTCACCACCGACAAAGAAGAAATTGAGTTTCGCGGCAGATCTTTAGGGTTGCGAGTGCTGGTTAGCGGGCCCAACACTCAGGCAATGAGCATTCAGTTTATCTCCCCACCAATGCAACCGCAGAGAACCGTGCTTACCAGTTTTCGCACCAGTGCGATGGAGAAACCCGGGCTCCAACTGATGTTAAGTGCCGAATGTGTTGCTCAGCACGCACAACAACTGGTCTACGGCAATAACGACAACGCCACCCATATACAAACACTGACACCGGATACACTGACCGCTGTCGGACCAAAAGAGTGGCTCAACCCTCCTACGCCACCACTGGCAGCTCTTTCACCGCACAGACTACGGGTGGCAATGGTCGACTCCGGTGTGAACTATCTGCTGCCGGAAATTGCCAATGCACTGGCCCGCGACAGTCAGGGAAAACTGATTGGCTATGACTTCTGGGAAATGGATGACCAACCGTTCGATGCGCACCCGGCTCAGTCACCTTATATGGTTCAACGCCACGGAACCAGAACGGCATCTATTGTTATTGAAGAAGCGCCCGGAGTGGCAATTGTGCCTTATAGATACCCGCGCCCGGACATGACACGGATGGCCGACCTTATCGAACATGCAGCGGCTAATCAGGTACGCATAGTCGGTATGCCACTGGGTGGTAATCGCTTCAGTGACTGGGCCAGCTTTCAACAAACAGCCGAAGCCCACCCCGACATGTTGTTTATTGCCTCTGCCGGTAATAATGGAAGAGATATTGATCAGCGCGGTGTTTACCCGGCATCATTAGAGATAGACAACATGCTGGTCGTCACATCAGCCGACGATTTTGTGACTCCTGCTGAACGCACCAATTACGGTCGTATTGCGGTGGACTATATGCTGCCTGCCGAGAGAATAAACGCACTCGACTACAACGGAAAAACTGTGCAGGTTTCCGGATCGAGCTATGCCGTATCCCGACTGGTGGCGCTCGCTGCCCGCCTATTGAATCAGACCCCTGACCTTAGTACCAACGCGCTAAAAAAAGCGATACAACAATACTCGGTTAAAGCTAATACCAGCCGTTACGTTTCTGCCGGTTTTATAGGTGATCCGTTGTCAGCAGCGTCGCAGCTCCCGGCTAAATCACTGCCATTGCCCGACTTACCTGTAGTCAGGGGTAACGACAAATTACCCCTTGATTTGTTTGTACTCAATGAAAAATGGCAGCGCATTGAAAGTGCACTTCAGCAGACCAGTAAAATTTTCAGTCAATGCGGTCTTGACATTGTTGTTAAGCGTTGGTGGCAGGTCGATACACCCGAATATTTGCAGAATCTGTCTACCGGTAATGCAATGACTTTACGCCGAAAATTACCAATGGACGGTATCTCAATCGTATTTGCCAACGATACCCGAATGGCCACCCCGTTTGATGCCGAAGCTTTCGGCGAAGGAAATACCGGCAATCGACCATGGATGAGAAACAGCTTATGGATAACGTCGGTAACGGCGGATACCGGAATCGCACTGGCACACGAGTTATTTCATATCGTGACCAACAACGGCAATCATTCTAATGAAGCAGGGAATCTTATGCGTGAGAGAACAGATCCGTCCAACACACAACTATCACCAGAGCAGTGTCAATCGGCCAGTGCTTATGCGACAGATGCGCAACTGCTGATTCGGGCTGGCAACAAGTAATCGGCCTGTGGCCGTTAGTGATAGGATAGTTACTTAGGTTATCGAGCGTTTCCGAAAACCACCACCCAGTAGCTACCGAAGTCAGTATCATCACTGTTCACGCAAGCCGCACCAATTTCGGTATAGAGTGCATTCATAATGTTACGACAGTGCCCGGCACTCTCCAGCCAGCCAGTATGAACTTCGTCTATTTCCTGTTGGCCAGCCGCAATGTTTTCACCAATGGCTCGCCAGTTATAACCAGCTGTGTCTGCTCGGTCAGCAACGCTCAATCCATCTGATCCATCGTGATCAAAAAAGTTGAAAGAGATCATATCGTTGGCATGACTAAGAGCAGCCGAGGCCAACTGATCATTCCAGCTGACAACACCGACCGCTGGTGCATCTTTGGTACCACACTGTCTGGCCGCGAGACGGGAGTCATTAACCATTGCGACCATTGTATCTCGGAAGCTGTCGGTTGCAGCACCACACGGAATATTTGCAGCCGCTGCTACCAAGTCATTGTCCACAATGGGTTGGTAGACCGCTGATGCAACCGGTGTCTGGGGATTTTCGTCTCCAGACTGCGCACTACCTACGGAAGGTATTTCTGCGACCGGGGTATTCACCGGGTTTTGCGTGGCAATATCGTTGCTGTCTCCAGTCATGTCACTGGTGGCAGAGCAGGCGCTAAGCACGCTGCTTATCAACGCTGCAGTTACAAGTGTTGGTAATGACTTTTCCATATGCCGAATCTCCAGTTTATCCAAGAGGCCGATTACTCAGTAGCCAGTTAGTTGCCTGCCAGGCGAATTTTTTCCAGCAGCTTTTCACGCTTGTCACTGTTTCTGATCAGGCTCCCGGCGCGGTAAGCCATATTTAGTGTGTGACGAGCATTTTCTTCATCACCGGTACGCTCAAGCTCTAACGCAATTCCATGCAGCGCCGACACTGCGGCAAATGGATCAACGATTAAATTGGCGTGTTCGGTGGCCTGTTCAGTTAACCCCAGACGCACCTCGGTGAGTGCCACATGTCTTATAGCCAGGTCCCGGGCTGCCGTATTGACTGGCAGTTCATAAGCAGTAGTCATGGCCTGATTGAGAAAGTCCAGAGCATCGTCATTGCGCTTTGCTTTGTGAAAATACTCGGCAATCGCACTGAACGCAACCGTGCGATTCTGTGGTTTGTGCAGGCTGCGCGACAATATAGAAGCCTTCAGAAACGAGTCTGCTGCATCTTCCTTATAACCAAGCGCAAGCTCTGTTAAGGCATAGTCAGCAATCGCCAGCACCCGCTCTGATTCAAGCTCGATGGCATAGGTGCCGCGTACCGCCATTGCTAAAACTTCGGATGCCTTTTCGGACTTACCGAGTTCATGATAAGCCCTCGCCAGGCGTTGCTGACTCATCACGGCAAACAGTTTATCACGGGTGTTGCTGCTGACATCAAGAGCGATATCAAGATCGCCAACGTCAATCAGTCTGTCCTGAAGCTCCAGATAGGCTTGCAGGTCCACCTCGCGCTTTGACCATTCATCGAAGTATTTGTCCGCCGGATGATCAACGCGATTTCTTAACCACAGTTCCGAATCGCTGTCCGCAGGAATTGCCGCTCCCATGCGCGGTACTGCAGACTCACTGGTGGATTTATAGTCTGCACCGCCGGTGACATAGTTTTTGAGTTCGTTCTTGGCATTTTCACCAAGGTCTTCAGCCAGATAAACTATCAATTCTTCAGTGGTGTATTTATCAGGATTCTTCAGTACTGCGGTTCGTTCTATCGCCGCGTTTAAAGAGACCTCCTCAACCGCATCAAATTCCGCACTGTCGTCTTTGATTGGTGTCACCGCCACCACCGTGGTGGTTGGCTCAACGGTTTTATTCAGAAAACCGGATTGCAAAGCTACCAGACCACCTACACCTACCGCACCCAATGCGGCAGCGGCCAGTGCGAGCACTTTCTTCTTGCTCTTACCGGACGACTCAGAATCGTCACTGTATATTTCAGGTGCCAGTGTATCCGGCAATGAAAGGTCGACAACATCCGCAGCTGATGGTGCAGCTTCTGACGGTGCATCTTCACCGCCAGCGGTCGCCGCTGTTTCAGCGCTTGCAACCACCGGTGCTTCAGGGGCGGCTTTGCTGGCTGTCGCTGCCTGACCCGGCAGCACAAGACCGCCACCCGCGGCGCCATCATCATCTGAAGCCAGTGAATCAATAAAGCTGGTCAGATCATCAACCTTGGGCGCAGCATCGGTCTCTGCAGTAGCACTTTGCTCAGTAGTATCCGGCAGCTGTGCTTCGGCGGTAACTGTTGCCGGGGACTCTGCAGGGGTTTGTTTCTCCGGCTCCAACAAGCTATCTGCAAGATCTGCAATGTTGCTGGACGGTTCTTTGTCTGCACTGGATTCAGTGGTGTTATCTTCACTTTCAGCAGAATCCGGTTTTGGTTCCGGCTCGGCTTCTTCTTCAGGTACCGCAATGGGAGGCGTGATCTCAACCGGCTCTCGCGAAGTATCGCGTAGCTCAGGAGATTCTGCTTCAAGCGTAATGTCTGAAGTCTCGTCAGATGCCGCTTGCGGCTTTGCAGCCAAATCGGTTTCCGCAGCGGCGTCCGTTATTGTCTGTGTCGGCAGATCCTGCACCGGTGCGGTAGTGGCAGGCTCATCATCCAGAACCAGCGTCAGCCCACCATCATCCGGTTTGCTGTCACTTTTCTTTTTAGGTTTTGTTAGCGGCGCAGAATCATCCACCGCCAACGTCAGTTCCAATGGCTCTTCAGCTGGCTTACCGGCTGCTTGTTCAGGCTTTTCAGCAACCGGCCCGGGCGTTGCTGCTTCATCAGTTAACTCGATGTCATCGAGGCTGATCTTATCTATATTTTGTTCAACTGATTCTTCAGCAGGTTCAGCCTGTTCCGCAACGGCTTGTCCAGCATCAGCTTTTGTGTCTTCCTTAAGCACCTCAGCGACAGCAGAAGTTTGCTCTTGCGCCTGCGGTTTGTTGTCCTCTTTTTCGATGGTCAGATCTTCAAGTGAATCGAGTTCATCATTGAAGTCGATCTCCACAGACTCCAGACCTTCAGAATCCGAATCGTCTGGCTGTGTATCAGTTGAGATTTCGCGAGTACCAAGTGACCCCAGTTCATCGTCGAAACTCACAGCAACAATGTCGAGACCGTTTTCTGCCGGTAAGCCATCATCAGCATCATCTGCAGTTTCCGACGCTGAATTGTCGTCTGAAGGCGCGTCGAGTAAGTCGTCAGCTTTTTCGTCGATATCTAACGAAATGACTTCTTCGGGCGCATCAGAGCTGGCAGGCTCCTCGACATCGATATCGCTGGCATCTACGGCATCAACACTGGTTTGCAGCTCAATCGCTGTTTCATCCGCCGGTGCTTCAGGTTCGGGCGCCGTCGCTTCGATTTCCGCTGCCGGATTAGAGAAGCCGGAGCTCGAAACCACTTCGCCACCCACCAGCAACTCACAAACCACCCCAAGATCTTCCAGTTTTGCCTGTCCTTCAACGGCGGTATCGAGTGTCACGCTGGACTGCGCCGCATATTTATTTCCGCTGCCACAGGCAGCGGCGACCAGTTCTGTAAAAGCCTCGGCAGGCTGACCGAACTCCGACACCAATCGCTGGGTCAGTTCGTCAGCCGACACCCCATCGGCAGCGCCAACCACCATCAGGTCTACGTTGTTTGCCATAGAGTTAAAACTCCACCTTCCGCGCAGCAACTACGGACGGATATCTCTCGTTATTGTTAGACCTACAACTAGCGGTCATACAATAAGTATCTTGAACAACGTGCAGTCGATCAGTAGGAGTTTTCTACGAACCTCACAGATCTGATTGAATTTCCTGACGAATTGTCTGAAACCACAGCAGCGAAATAATACCCAGCGAGTTGTTGATGCGCTGGTCTTTGACCATCGCAAGCGCCTCGTCAAAGGGCACTACAAAAGAGCGGATATCTTCGCCTTCGGTGGGCAATCCGTGAATACCACCGGCTCTGCTGAGATCGGTTTTTGCCCAGTAAATTGAGATGGTTTCGGTGTTTCCGCCAGGAGATGGGTAATAGGTTGTCAGGTAGTGGGCATCGCCAATCTCGATACCGGCCTCCTCACGAGCCTCACGTTTCACTACGTCGACTTCAGATTCCCCCTCTTCCACCATACCGGCAATAAATTCGAGCAGCCAGGGTGGTCGGTCACCAAGAACAGCACCGGCGCGGAACTGTTCTATCAGAAGTGTGCTGTCTGACGCAGGATCGTAGGGTATTACTGCTACAGCATGGCCACGATGCATCACTTCGCGCTCGATTGTCCGGCTCCACCCGCCACCAAACAGCTCATGCTCGAAGGAATATTTGAACAACGTAAAGAAGCCCTTAAACCCGGTTTCGCGGTTCAGAATGCGCCACTGCTTCTTCATCGATAGCTTCCTTTAACCCGAACGTGTCGAAGTTATTATGGCTTCCACTTCTGCCAATTGATCGGGTGTGTCCACTCCGGGCCCGGGGAGTTCGGTAGCAACATCAACATGAATCTGCTCTCCGTTCCAGAGTGCACGCAATTGCTCAAGCTTTTCCAGCTCTTCAATAGCACACGCCTGCAACCCGCTATAACGGCCTAAAAAACTGGCACGATAGGCATACAAACCCAGGTGCCGGTAGCACCGCGACAGATCGTTACTGGCATCCCGGTCAAACGGAATTGGCGCTCTGCTGAAATATAGCGCCATACCGCAATGATCAAAAACCACCTTAACGTTGTTGGGATCCAGCTGTTCCTGCACGCTGGTAACGGGCGTGCAGAGTGTAGCAATCGCCGCATCCGGGTTTTGCTGTAAGTTGTGCGCAACCTGCTCAACGCTACTGATCGGGATAAGCGGTTCATCACCCTGCACGTTCACGATGACATCGTTTTCGTGCCAGCCCATCTTTTCGCAAACCTCAGCAACACGATCAGTACCGGTAGGATGCCCGGTACTGGTTAGACAAACCGGTGCCTGGTACTCGTGACAGACCTGCGCAATGCGTTCGTCATCAGTCGCAACAATAATGTCACTGGCAGCAGTTGCAGTCACTCGCTGGTAGACACGAATGACCATTGGCACTCCGTCAATCAGCGCCAGTGGTTTACC
>CALLLY010000126.1 GCA_938008205.1 uncultured Granulosicoccaceae bacterium | reverse complement strand
GGGCATCGTTGATATCACGCAGTTCTTCAACGCCGGTGGATTCACGGCCGGCAATCGGCAGGTGGCGCGCTTTCGCCCCCATGGTTAAGACCAGAAAACGGTATGTGAGTTGATGCTGCTTGCCCTGCGCATCGATGGTTAGCGTTTTTGCAGCTGCATCAATCTCTGTGACGCGGCTATTCAATCGCAAGTCGATATTGCGGGACTGGTAAAAAGACTCCGGCCGCATGAGCAGTTTTTCATCGTCTGTTTTACCAACGATATAGGCTTTTGACAGTGGCGGCCGGTGATACGGCAACTCTGCTTCGTCACTGCAAACGATAATACCGCCGTCGTACTTTTCCTTGCGTAGTGCAAGGCATAGCTGCACCGCGGCTTGACCGCCGCCAACAATTACGACCGGATCAGTCACTTAGTTTTGTTCGGCAGGCAAATTAATCACGATGCCATCAAGTTCGTCTGTCATGGTTACCTGACAGCTCAAACGACTGGATGGACGACGCTCTTCCGCCGCAAAACCAAGCATTTCATCTTCATCACTTTCCATGGCCGGAATGCTGGTGGCGAGATCGTCTTCGATAAAACAATGGCAGGTAGCGCACATGCACGAACCACCACATTCAGCTTCAATACCATCGACATTATTGGCGATAGCATTTTCCATAATGCTGACGCCCGACTTGCCCTCAACTTCGTGGCGAGTTCCATCTGCATCTACAAATACGATTTTCGGCATAACTGTTCTCAAACAAAATAGAAGTGGTTTTTAGAATAATAAGCCACTAACCGGACAATGTGTATAGCCAGCCGACTGCAATGGCAAGGACTAAGGGACGACCACCAGCGACAACACAGACTTTCACCGGACATTTGCAGCGCACCAACGGCTATGCGTCTTATATGATCGAAAAAACGCCGTGTAGCTCCCCGAATCTGCGCGCGGTTACCCAAGGTAGAACTAGTCAAGGCTGTTTACGGCGATTCGCCTTGAACAATCAATAAGGGAGCGTTCATACCCTCACTACCAACCAGCACACTATTATCTTCCAGCCCAAACGCCAGCGACTCGCTTTGCGCCAGCCGATGCGAGGTAATCACCGCAGGTTTTTGCATCAACGCCTGCGTCCAGCTCTGCGCCGGAGCACGCCGGTATAAATACGCATGACGATAATTAGCAACAACCGCCAACGTATCGGAGGCATTGATATCCATGCCGGTTGGGCCGAGCAGAAACCTTCCCGCCAGCAATCGCTCTATCGCCCGATCCTGATCAGTGAACGGTAAGGCCTGCATGTGCCCCACCAGTTTGGCGACCGGAGGATATTGCTGTTTGGTGTCTCCTGACGTTGCAGCCAGATCAAGTGGCAGCGCATAAAGCTTAGGTGTATTGGCTTCTTTTGAAACAAGGTATATCGCCCGTTCGGCCACCGATACGGCTACCGACTCAGTATTTTGCGGTCCGTCTTCATAGACAAACTCGATTTCTCGGTGCAGCACGGGCTTTTGCTTCGAACCCAATACCGGCTCCTGGATAACAAACAGCTTGTGAGTTTTTCGTCGACGCAGGTTGTCCCCGGTGTCGGCAATCAGCAACCACGATTTTCCAGCGTCTTTAAACGATGACAGTGCTTCCCAGTCTTTGTTGGCAAATGGCAGCTTTATCTCGCCAAGAGACCGACCACCACGATCCATCGCAAACAACACCGGAGCATTGCCACTGTCGTTGATCGCCCAATATAAAGACGAGTTATTTTGAGATACCGCCAGTCCGCTCAGTTCACCGATGTGTGGCGTCTGCAAACGTCCGGAAATCCGTGTTGTAATCTCCCCGACAAAATCATCAGAGACTATTGCACTGCCAGTAGTCACTACATTTGTCACCGTTGACTGTGGCTGGAAGTTCACCAGCCAGCTTCGTTGCGTGCTGTCAATATAGCGTTGTGAGCAGCCGTGCAGAGATAACACACCGCATGCACACAGAAGTAGCGTCAGCCCACCCAGACGACTCAGGGTATTTCTTTTCACGTTTATCTTAGATGTGGTTGTAAATACACATCAGGCTAGCCAGCCTTTTTGTGCTCATCATTCGGGCCCGCAGCATCATCTGCCTGGCCGCTGCTGTCCGCTTGCCTGGCGGGCTCTGGCATCGGCACTACATCAGGATCGGTAATAATTCGCTCTGCCAATCCTCTTGCAGCCACTGCAGCCGGCACTGAAACTCGCATGGGTGAATCCGGAGCGCGTTTATCAGACAAACGTACAATGGTCCCGTCTGTGTTTATTCGCACAATATCGCCACTGCGCAAATGACGTGTCGCATCGTCAACCCCGACCACTGCCGGAAGATCATACTCACGCGCAATTATCGCCGCGTGTGATAACCAGCCACCTACTTCGGTAATGATTCCTTTTGCCAGCGGGAATAATGGATACCACGAAGGATCCGTCATACGGGCGACAAGAATTTCACCTTCGCGAAATTTATCGACTTCTGCCTCGTCTCGAATAACATGCACCACACCACTGACAGCTTCCTGCCCGGCAATACGAGTTCCTGATAACTGTTCCTTACGGTCAATATTGTTATTGGATTCCGTAGCCATAGGGTCAAATTCCTCAAGATCGGCAATTGTTAATAGTGTAGGCGGTGCAAAGTCTTTAAACATGGCAGACTGTTGTTGACGAATGCGAGTGAGTTGTCTGGCAATACCCTGAAAGTGCGGATCCTTTAATTGATCTATCTCATCACTGGTAAGATAAAACACACCGGCATCCAGGCCGCATTTATTATCGAGTGCCAATAACGCACGGCGGATCAAATAAAACTCTCTTAAACATTGGTGCTTTGCCTCCTCTTTCAAGGCCTGGTAGCGCCGCACGCGGGATACCGCTATTTCAAGCATCCGGTTGTTCAGCACAACAGGCTCGATGTGAGAAGTCATTCTACCGTTTAGGGATTTTGCCTGCTGCTCTACCAACGCTGAGTCTTCGCAATAACGTGGATTGGAAAGCTCGTAGTCGGTGGGAGATCGATGCCCATAGAGCTCGTTAAACTGTGCAACACATGTAGCATCAGTCGCCGACCGTGCCAGCAAATTCATCGCAGTGCTCACCACATTTTCGGGCACCCTGCCAAGCACAACATTGGGGTCAAGACCACTACTTTGCAGCTTGGCACTGGCAGTATTCCAGTAAAATTGGTTGCATATATTGATCACTTCGGCCTCCACATACGTTTCGGTGACGAACCGATCCGAATAGTGACCAATAGAATCTACCAGTTCGTCTATCGACATGCGCTCAAAATCTATGGCGCGCAAGGTATCCATACGACGTTTGAAACGTGGCAGAAATTCCTGTTCGAACTGATCGGCAATAGCATCCGCATTACGTGAAAGTTTAAAGGACGCCAGAGCACCCGGCCCGGCCTTCATTCTTTTTTGTTCTTCAGCCTTGTTCACATACAACCAGCCGAGAAAAACGTTTACATACGGCGCAGAAGCGGCGCTGACGTCGTAGGATATTCCCAGTCGCTGACAGGCGAGATGAGTGCTGCCATCGACATCCCATAGCTTTTCCATCATACAGGCGCTTAATGGTGTCGGGCGAGGCAACAATTCTGATAACTCGTTTTGCTTGAACACAATGTCATCTGCACTACCAGGCATGACATTAGCCAACACGCTACTGCGCTGAGATTCTATAACACCACGCATATTGCCACGCTGGCCGACAGAGCGGGTAATATCTCTGGTCTGAAGGATATAGAACTTACCTGCGCTGTAAGCCCATTCAATATCCTGCGGTCGTCCATATTTCGATTCTATCCGGACCACTGTACTAAGTAGTTCAGTGAGATCTATGGGGGTATTTTTATCGCACTTAAATGAACGCCGTCCAAACGCATAAGACTGCGGAGATACCGTGCCACTAACAAGCGCTTCTCCCAGGCCTTCTACCATTTCTACCAGTATCTTTCCTGCAGATTCCGGGTGCTCGGTGAATACGACACCGGCATACTCTGCATCAACCATACATTGCACCAACGCTCCACCACCCGCAGACACCAGGGCATCATCACTAAACTGCTTTTTGGCATAGGCACTCTGCACTCCATTTTCAAGAGAGACAGAAACCTTGCTCAGGCTATCCGCCAGTGTATTTCGGTCTACATTAAGTATTGAATCGTAGACACCGGCAAAACTGGCGTCATCAGTGTCTTCCGCGACACCAGAGCTCCTGACAGCAACTTTGGAGCCTTTGATGGATTTCCATGCGACTGAAAGGTTTCGCTGGTACTGGCTGTCATTCGGCTGCGACTGATGTTTGATCGATTGAAGTGGTACAACAAAGCCATTCGGCACGTTGAAACCATCAGCTATTAATTCACCAAGCTTTGCAGCCTTCATCCCCGTGTTTTGCAGATGCAGATGAGCTTGTGCCAGTGGAATGATTGCTCCGTCTTTTTTCAGTTCACTGTGTTCGGAATGAAAAGACCATGCAAATCGTTTGTCCAGTAGCGCTATCAGCCCCATTTGTGCAAGCACTACCACCAAACTTACCACCAGGTAGACATTCACAGCCATACTCATCGGTATCACCAGCAAGGCTATAGTGGCCGTACCAAGCGCTATCAGGCCGATCTTCAGTTTTGTCATAGGGCGGTTTGTTACGTAAGCCAGTATAACCACCAGTGCAGCGATCGCTGCCGACATAACATACGATGTATCTACATCTCCTGCTGAAGATACCCACCAGACAGATTGATGCCAGCTCGCAGACTGATCATTGACAACACCAAATAGAAACAGCAGTAAGCCAAGATTAAGCAGTGACACCACCAGTGTCAGCACCGGTTTGATGTTGTTGTCGCGAAACAATGTTTGAGTTGCTCGACCCCGCGCAGCCGGATCAGTGGCATATCTTCGTTTAATGCCATTAACCGCCCCGCTCAGGCGTTTTTGCACCAAACGATCTCGTTCTGTTTTTATAAAAAGCGGTAGCAGAGGCAGTCGAACGGCAATTACCAAAACACACAACACCAGAAACACATTGCCAGTCTGATCGACAAATCTGGAAATGAAGTCACCCACTTTCAATTTCGCAAGACCGATTAATGATGCCTGATTTCTATCGGTCCAGTCTGCCAGATGTTGTTTTCCAGAACCCGCTTTCGGTGCAACGTACTCGTGGGGTACGGTATAACGACCGGCAAAGTCTATACCGATTCGAGA
>CALLLY010000125.1 GCA_938008205.1 uncultured Granulosicoccaceae bacterium | reverse complement strand
TGGATTCGGCCGGAAAACAACAGTCGTTCCGCATGGATGATCGCAAGCAACGATTCGTCGTATCAGATGAAGCAGGAGATACGCTTGCGTTTCTGGGTTGGGAAGTAGCCGACAGTAAAGCCCTGGATGCGCTTGGTGCAGCGGTTGAACAAGCGGGCATTAAAGTCACTGTTGCAAAGCGTGAACTGTGTGATCGCCGCTACGTTGGCGAGATGCTCTACTTTGATGATCCTGCGGGTAACCGAATAGAATTATTTTGCTGCCCGATGCTTGATGATCAACCGTTTATTCCGGGGCGTCCGGTGTCGGGATTTAAAACCGGACCTTTCGGTATGGGCCATGCGGTACTGCATACCTCAAGTGTTGACTCTTTGTTATCTTTTTATACCGATACACTGGGTTTTCTGGTCAGTGACTATGGCCTGACCCCGTACCCTATGTATTTCTTTCACGTCAATGGACGTCACCACAGCTTTGCGATTATCGGCAGCGGGCAAACAGGCTTTCATCACTTTATGGTCGAGTACAACAGCCTTGATGATGTTGGTCAGGGGTTTGATATTGCGCAGCTTGCTGAAGACAGGGTGGCATATACGTTAGGGCGTCATACCAACGATTATATGACTTCGTTTTATGCCAATACACCTTCCGGTTTTTTTATAGAGAGTGGCTGGGGAGGTCGGATTATCGACCCTGAAACCTGGCACCCACATGAAACGTTTACCGGTCCGAGTTTCTGGGGGCATGAGCGACTGTACCTGTCTGAAAACAAGCGCAAAGTGCTTCGGGACATGCGTTTGCAAACGGCACAGCAAGGATTACAGGCGCCTCTGATGGTTGATTGTCCGTGGTTGTATGGCCAGTCTGGCAGTAATAAAAAAGGACGTTAGTGATGACGCCTGCCAGTCAGACACTTTCGTCACAATGCACCAGCAGCGCTGATGTACTAATCGTTGGTTGTGGCCCAACCGGATCTACGCTGGCGTTGTTGCTGGAGCAATGCGGTATCTCGACGCTCATTCTTGAGCGTGAGCAATCGATATATCCGATGCCCAGAGCGGTACACTTTGATGATCACATCATGCGCGTGTTTCAAACGATAGGTGTGGCCGAAGCGCTGAAACAGGTCATACGATATAACCCGGGTATGCGCTTTGTCGATCCACAGAATAAGTTGCTTCTCGACTGGCCGCGTCCGCAGGGTATCAGTGAAAACGGCTGGCACTCCAGTTACCGTTTCCACCAACCTGATCTTGAAAAAATACTGAGAGACAAAATTTCAGCCAGCCCGTTGATACAGTTAAAAACCGGTACGCAGGTTACTGATGTACAGCAGGGACACAACGATGCCACGTTGCATTGTCAGTTGAATAACAAAGAAAACAGTGAAGTTTATCGCGGTCGTTACGTGGTTGGCTGTGATGGTGCTAACTCTGTTGTGCGATCTTCGATTAGTCAACAGGTAGTGGACTTCGGGTTCAACGAGCACTGGTTAGTAATCGATGTTTTACTGAAACACGACAAGCCCGAGCTCGGTGATTACACCATGCAACACTGCGGTCGCCATCGACCAGCCACCTATGTACGTTGTCCGGGGTTCAGGAGGCGTTGGGAAATAGCGTTACAACCCGGGGAACAACATTCGACTTTCACAGATGACAAACTATGGCAGTTAATTGGTGACTGGGTTTCACCGCAGGAGGCGATCATTGAACGAAGCGCCGTCTATGAATTTAAATCGCAGGTTAGTAGACGCTGGCGCAATGGCCGGTTGTTTATCGCTGGTGATGCGGCGCATCTGACGCCTCCGTTTATGGGCCAGGGGATGTGTGCCGGTGTACGCGACGTCGCCAATCTTGCCTGGAAACTTGCTTTGTGTTGCAACCGCGCACAACCCGATATCGCGAACCGTGAAAGTTATATCAATACACTTCTGGACAGTTATCAAAGCGAGAGAATCGCCAATGTCACGCAGTACATAGAAACCGCTATAAGCCTGGGTGAATTGATAAACACTTGTTCGACCACACAGCAATCGAATAATCAGGCTGGTGTTGACAACAACACAGTAAAAATGAAATCGATTGTGCCTACGCTTGGTGAAGGCCTGGGAGCAGAGCTTGCCTGCGAAGTGACGGGATACTGGTTTCCTCAACCGCGCTTAAGTTGCGGAGATCTGCTGGATGATGTCGTCGGCTATAAACCGGTATTAGTCGTGCGTCCCGAACTATGGAAGCTGTGCCCAGATAACCTGCCAATCCCTTGCGCCGTGCTGAATACTGTTTCAGAACCTGAGCTTGCTACCTGTTTGGATGCGCTGAGTGTGTCAGCAGTTCTGCTGAGGCCGGATCGGTATATCCTGGGTGGCGCGACAGATATCAAGGCACTTGAAACACTGCTCTTTCTGGCTGGTAATTATGTTTAGCGGTGCGCCGCTGTGGTTAATTAGTGCGCCGTTCTGACTCGTTTGGAACAGAACCCGCTGGTACCTGGCTGCGTGCGGCGTATATACTTTGTTTAGCTGCGGTATGTGCGCAGAGGTGCATTGATCCACAGCTATCTGTACAAAGGCACTGTACTGCTGACTGTGATTGTCAGCTCTTCTGAATGCCGGCAGTTGTCAGTCTGCTGCAACTATTGGAATCCACTATGCTTTAGTGGAATACAGCTCCCGATTCAGTTTGTCGATGCCAGAGAGGGCGTCGATACCATTTACAAAGG
>CALLLY010000124.1 GCA_938008205.1 uncultured Granulosicoccaceae bacterium | reverse complement strand
AAGGAAGCATACGGGGTAGCGGGAAATGATTTAAAAATCGGTGCTGATATCCTTTGCCGTGCGGCACTGAGTGATGAATTTTCGAGTGCGTCCGGCAAATATTATGATAATGATCAGAAACGTTTCACATCGCCGCACCCTGATGCGCTCGATGCTGCGAAGAATAGTCACTTAGTGCAGATGATTGAAGAGTTACTTGTCAGTTGAAGCGTCAGCGCATCGTGTGCGTTGATTAAACGGTCATGATCGTTCATGAATTACCAGCCACCAAATTGAACAAGGAGATAAAATAATGTTGGGTGAAGATCATTCTCTGTTGAGCGAGTTTCCGGAATTTAAAAGTACTATCGAAAAACTGGTTGAAATTGACACCGGTTTTGCAAAAGACACCAGCCAATACAATGAGCTGGACAAAACTATCCGGCAGTTGGAGTTGCGGGGTTCTCCGATCAGTGATGATGAAATGCATCAGAAAAAGCACGACAGGGCGGTACTCAAAGATTCGCTTTATCAGCGTTTGCTCAAAGCGTCGAAGTCGTAAGCAGAATTCACAACGCAACATAGCCAACCCGTATGGCAGGTGTGGGTTGCCGCTCCTTTCCAGGTTGTTGCAGTAGCAGAGGACGTGCTGTGGCTGGTGAGCCGTAGACACGCTATAGTGGAGTCGTCTTTAATCGGAGGATTGCACCATGACCAGAAAGAACGATCTCAAGGAAGGTTTGTTGGCGTCTTTGTCTGTTGCGTCGGTCTTTGCTGTAAGTGTGTTTAGTGCAACTGTGGGGGCCGAACAAACACTCGATGTTGGTAGCCGGCCTGCGGAACTTATTGAGTTCATGCAGCCATCACAGTTACAGACGAAACTTCAGTCGTGTGTAGGGCAGGCTCCGTTGAAAAGTGATTTTTCAATTGCTCATCGAGGTGCGCCGTTACAGTATCCCGAGCACACAGTGGAAGGGTATCGGGCCGCAGCTAAAATGGGAGCGGGGCTAGTTGAATGTGATGTGACATTCACCAGTGACAAGGCACTGGTATGTCGACATTCGCAATGTGATTTACATACCACCACCAATATTCTCGAATCACCGCTGGCAGAGCAGTGCAGTGTCCCTCCTGATCTGTCGAGCAACACGCCATACAAAGACGTCAAGTGCTGCACCAGTGACGTGACGCTGGCTGAATTTAAAACGCTTACAGGCAAAGTCGACCACGGCAACAAAAACGCTTCCTCCCTTGAGGCCTATTACTCTCTTGCAGATACGCCAAAGTCAGCTTTGCAGGATGTCACCGGGAAGTTAATGACGCATCGCGAAAGTATTGATTTGTTCAAGTCGCTGGGCGTGAAAATGGTGCCCGAACTGAAAAAACCACAGGTTGAAATGCCTTACCAGGGCAACTACACGCGTGAGCAGTATGCGCAGGCACTGGTTGACGAGTACCTTGAGGCGGGCGTTAATCCGGCAGATGTTTTTCTGCAGAGTTTCGATCTGAATGATGTACACTACTGGCTGAGGAAAGCACCTGCTTTCGGGCAGCAAGCGGTATGGCTTGACGGGCGTTTCGATATCGACCCTGCTCAACCTGAAAGTGCCCGTCCCTCCATGGCGGAGCTTGCACAATCCGGTGTGAATTTTTTAGCGCCCCCACTGTGGATGTTACTTGCACTGGATGATCAGCAGATTGTTCCTTCAAATTATGCCAGGGCAGCCGCCGCTGCCGGGCTTGACATTATCGCCTGGACTGCAGAACGTTCAGGGTCACTAAACAATGGAGGCGGCTGGTACTACAAGAGCGTTACAGACGCGATTAAAAACGATGGCGACGTTTTTGTTGCGCTGGATGCAATGGCAAGCCAGGTCGGTGTCAGAGGTGTTTTCAGTGACTGGCCCGCAACAACGACTTTTTATGCCAATTGCATGGGAATCAAATAGAATAAAAATTGTTCGGTTATCGCATTTGCTGTTTGACACAAAACAGTAGCAATGTTTTGATAATCTGGTGGTTCCTAATAGAATCAGGTTTAACTTCGGTTTGTACCCGAGCCGTCGGGTGCGGCCATCATTTCAATAGTGAGGAGAACAGCATTGCAAATTAAATCTCTTGTCGTTGGCTTGGCACTCGGGGCCAGTGCGCTAACCAGCACTGCCGCATTGTCAGCGACTGAAATCCAGTGGTGGCACGCTATGGGTGGTCGACTTGGCGAGGTGGTTAATGAAATCGCTGAAAAATACAACGCCAGTCAGTCAGATGTGGTTGTGGTACCTACCTACAAGGGTGGCTACGAAGACACCATGACCGCCGGTATCGCTGCTTTCAGAGCCAAAGAGCAACCGCATATTATTCAGATCTTTGATGCTGGCGCCGCCACCATTATCAATGCAAAAGGTGCGACTGTCCCTGTTGCCGATCTCATGAAAAACTTCAATATTGAAGACTATATTGAAGGTGTTCGGTACTTCTACGCTGACTCCGATGGAAAAATGATCGGGTTGCCGTTCAACTCTTCCACACCCTTGCTCTACTACAACAAAGATGCATTTGCTGCAGCGGGTCTTGATGCTCCTCCTACAACCTGGGAAGAGTTTGAAGCGATGGCCCCCAAGCTTAAAGAAGCAGGATTTACCGCATTGGCGCAAAGCCATAGTCCCTGGATATTCTCAGAGAACTTCCACAGCCGCCATAACATTCAGCTGGCCACCGGCAATAATGGTTACGACACCACCGATGTAGAGATTCTTTACAACAATGACCACATGAAAATGCACTGGTCGAAAGTCAAAGAGTGGCTTGATGCCGGTTACTACGGGTTCTATGGCCGCGCATGGGGTGATAATCAGGACGCGTTTGTACAGAAGAAAGTGGCCATGTGGCTTGGATCTTCCGGGTCATTCGGTGGGCTCACCAAATCAGCCGATTTTGAATTTGGTGCAACGTTCCTGCCCTACTGGAAGAGCATTATCGAGGAGCCCAAAGGTACCTTTATCGGTGGCGCGGCGTTGTTTGCTATGTCTGGTCACGACGATGATGAATACGAAGCGGTTGCTGACTTCTTCGGTTACATGACTGCCGCCGAAAACCAGGTTTTCTGGCATAAGGAAACCGGCTATGTGCCGATCACCAGCGAAGCCTACGCGGTTGCCAAAGACGAGGGTTACTACGAGTCGACGCCGGATGCTGAAATTGGCATTCTGCAACTGAGCCAGCCGGGTGGCGAGTGGACCAAAGGTTATCGCCTTGGTTACTACGTACAGATCCGTGATGTCATGTACAAGCATTTCGATGATATCTTCTCCGGAGCAGCAAGCGTTGACGATGCGTTCGCGGCGATGGAAACAGAGTCGAATGCACTGCTGAAGCGCTTCAACGATACTTATAAGTAGTATTGTTATTCGGTGGCAGCGCAACGCTGCCACCGTTGTACTTTATGGTTCAAATTCAAAAAGTGTCACACGGAAAATCTGAATGAAGCGCGTTCAGTTTGAGCACAGCAGCCTGCCGTATCTGTTTGTAGCTCCCCAGATTATTATTATTGCGATTTTTTTCCTGTGGCCAGCGATGCAGGCCATTTATCAGTCTTTTCTGCTGGAAGATGCCTTTGGTCTTTCAACGCAGTTTGTCTGGTTTAGAAATTACTCCGACACAATATTAAGCCCTTCGTGGCTGCAGGCTGCCGGATTTACGGCCATATTCGCCACACTGGTGACCTTCATTTCGATGGGACTTGCCTTGCTGCTGGCGGTGAAGGCAAACGAAGTCTTACGGGGCGCAAGCACATACAAAACCACGCTGATGTGGGCTTATGCTATTGCGCCACCAGTTGCCGGTCTCATGGGAAATTTGATGTTCAATCCGCTAATCGGTGACTTATACAAGTTTTTTAATGCAATCGGATGGGACTTTAATCACAAGCTCGATGCCTTCGACGCGGGCTTTGTAGTCGTACTGATTTCTGTCTGGAAGCAGGTGAGTGTCAACTTTATATTTTTTCTCTCGGGGCTTCAGGGTATACCGAAATCAGTGAATGAAGCCTCTATGATGGACTGCAACAGTCCAACGCGTAGATTCTGGACAATCACCTTTCCGCTGTTAGCGCCGACTACCTTCTTTTTGATGGTGATCAATATCACCTATGCGTTTTTTGAAACATTCGGCATTATCGATACCACCACCCGCGGGGCTCCGGGCGGGGCAACCAATACACTGGTATTCAAAGTTTTTCAGGACGGTTTCAGAGGCGCCGACCTTGGTGGTTCATCGGCACAGTCAGTGGTGCTGATGGTGTTGGTGCTGGCGCTGACTGTGGTTCAGTTTCGATTTATTGAACGAAAAGTTCACTACTAGCGGAGCGGACAATGAAGGACTGGAACTGGCGTCTTATATCAACTCATGCCATCTTAATTGTCGGTGTGCTCTTCATGAGCTTGCCGGTATGGGTGGCCTTTGCGACTTCAACGCATGCTCCGGAAACTATACTGCGTGAAGGACTACAGCTTTGGCCTGGCAGCCACTTCCTGGAAACCTATCGCGAAGTTTTGTTTGTGGAAGGTGGGGTTATGAAATCCGTTCTTGGCACCACAATGCTAAAGAACAGCCTGATACTCGGGATTGGTTTTGCGATAGGCAAAGTGGTGATATCGATGTTGGCAGCTTATGCCATTGTCTATTTTCGGTTTCGCCTGGCTGTGCCGTTGTTCTGGGTAATCTTTATGACGCTGTTATTGCCCCTGGAGGTACGCATCATACCGTCCTATGAAGTTGTGGCGGGGTTGGGACTGCTGGATACTCACTTCGGCCTTATCGTGCCTCTGATTGCTTCGGCTACCGGTACCTTCTTTTTCCGGCAGTTTTTCCGTTCAGTACCCGATGAATTGCTGGAAGCCGCCAGACTCGATGGTGCAACAGCCTGGGGTTTCTTTATTGATATCCTGGTACCGCTGTCCAAAACTATGATCGCGGCAATTCTTATTATCATGTTTGTTGTTGGCTGGAACCAGTATCTATGGCCACTGATAATGACAACAAAAGAAGAAAACTACACCCTGGTGATTGGTATCAAACAGATTTATCAAATTCTGGCTGAAGGCGGTGAATTGCCGCAGTATCAAAAAGCGTTTGCGCTCACGATACTGGCTACATTGCCTCCGGTGCTGGTTGTCCTGGTATTTCAGAACTGGTTCGTCAAAGGGCTGGTGGAGAGCGAAAAGTAATGGCCAACGTACAACTGCGTGGTGTGCGAAAAACCTATCCGAACGGTGCAGTTGCGGTTCGCGGTGTGGACATGGTGGTTGAAGATGGCGAATTTATCGTTTTTGTCGGCCCTTCCGGTTGCGGCAAGTCTACGCTGCTACGAATGATTGCCGGCCTTGAGAAAATTACTGAAGGCGATATCAGCATTGAGGATCGTCGAATCAACGATGTCTCTCCTGCCGATCGTGATGTTGCCATGGTGTTTCAGAACTATGCGTTGTACCCGCATATGACAGTGCGCGGTAATATGTCTTATGGATTAAAAAACCGCGGTATGCCGAAAGATGAAATTAATCGCAAAGTAGAAGAAGCTGCCGAGTTGCTGAGAATCAGTGATTTCCTTGACCGGCAGCCCAATCAGTTATCAGGCGGGCAGAGACAGCGAGTGGCAATGGGCCGGGCAATTGTACGTGAGCCAAAGGTTTTCCTTTTTGATGAGCCGTTGTCAAATCTGGATGCCAAGCTACGAGTGCAAATGCGCATCGAAATTAAAAGGTTACAGCGTCGGCTTAATGTGACCAGTATTTATGTTACCCACGATCAAACCGAGGCGATGACCCTGGCTGATCGATTAGCTGTGATTAACGATGGAAAAATCGAACAGATCGGTGCTCCCATTGATCTGTACAATAATCCCGCATCTTTGTTTGTTGCGTCATTTATTGGATCACCACAGGTAAACCTGCTGCCAGTAACCTTCGATGGCAGCCGCCTGATCAATGGCGAGCTTGCTATAGATGGGTTTTCCGATTTACCGCAATCAACTCCATTGGTATTAGGCATACGCCCGGATGATCTTTCGCAGGCCAGTCACGGCCAGTTCACCATGCGTGTGGATATCGTAGAGCAACACGGGGCTGACAATCTTATTTATGGCGCGTTGCACGGCATTACAAACGCCGAGGAGGATGGGGCTGAATTTTGTTTCAAGGCCAGTCATGATCTTTTGCCGCCTCTGGAATCTAGTCTGAGTCTTGGGTTTGACGCCAGCAAGGCGATGGTTTTTGATCAGCAGTCCGGACAGCGGTTGATTTAATCCTGTGCTAAGTCGTCACTTGATAACGCAGAATTGAATCGGAGTCGCAACCTGGTTCTACGGTGGTTATCTCCAGTTGGTGTTGCGGTAATTGATCAATGGTGAACACTCCACTGAAGGGATTGCTGGCACGCTGCTATGCTCATGCAGTGTTGATAGGTGGTCTGGTGTTTTTACTTGGGCCTGTACTGTTAATTATCAGTTCCTCTACCCATACAACTCAAACGCTGCAGCAACAGGGTTTACAGTGGTTTGTTGGTGATCAGTTTGTTCAGAACTATTCTCGTATACTGGCATTTGAGGCGGGATTTTTTGATCAGGTAACGCCTCTTGCCATGTTGAAAAATTCTCTCATTGTCGGGTTTGGGGTAGCGTTGCTCACAACACTGTTTTCTATTCTGACAGCCTACGCCATTGTATTTTTTAGAATGCCCGGCGCCCGCTGGATTTTCTGGATTGTATTTGCCACCTTGCTGTTTCCGCTGGAATCACGATTTATTACTACGTTTCAGGTTGCAGTATCGCTGAATCTGGTGAATTCATACCTTGGTATCGTGCTGCCGGTACTCGCTATGGCGCTGGGCACTTTCTTTTTTCGACAGTATTTTCTGACACTACCAGAACAACTGACAGAAGCGGCAATTTTGGATGGTGCCGGGCCGGTAAAATTTTTTTTGGATATTGTTGTGCCGTTGTCTTTGGGGCGCGCGGGGGCGATTTTTGTGATTGCGTTTATGATCGGCTGGAATCAGTATCTATGGCCGTTAATGGTCAGTACTGATGACACCTTGTATACCCTGGTACGTGGTATTCGTTTGATCGGACAGGAATCAGGGCCGGGCATGGCACTGGTGGTCATTACCATACTTCCGCCATTCGTGTTGTTGGTAGTATTTCAGCGCTGGTTTTATCGGTCTTTGCATAGCATAGACACTCATTGATAAAAGGACGTTGTGCGTCATTCTTGAGCTTTTCCTGAGTGATTACCCCCTGTTTGATCCACCAGCGCCAGTATGTTGTTCTGCCAGCGTGTAAGGTCATGGTGCATCACCGCTTCATGTCCAGCGGTTGGATAACTTTCGTATCGTTTCCATGCTCCCAGGCGAGTGTAGACATTCTTTGCCTGATCCAGTGTTACCCTTTTGTCTTTACCGCCATGCAGTACCAGAGCGGGTATCCTGATCTGTAGTGCATAGTCAGCCGGGTTGTGTTTAAACCCGTTGAAACCTGCTACCTGACCGCCCCAGAACAAGAGCAGCTGTGCCAGAGGTGTGGCTGGCAGTCCCATTGCGTGAAATCGGTTTTGCACTGTGCTCAGCATAGTGTCATAGGTTGCTTCAATAATAATGGCATTGGGACGTGCCTGGTGAACAGCCACTGAT
>CALLLY010000123.1 GCA_938008205.1 uncultured Granulosicoccaceae bacterium | reverse complement strand
TGTTTCGCGAATGGTTTCTGGACAACAAACGCCGTGAAACTTTTATGGACGAACTCGCTGGTGCGATGAATGAAGCACTTTCAGGCAAAGCCTGGTGGCCAGGCTCGGAAAGCAGGACTCGAGAGTTTGTTGAAGACGTACGCGATAGCCAGCCTGTAGAAAAACCCAAACTGACCTTGGTCACAGACAAATATCAGTAGCACTGTTTTTCGGGTAAAAACGCCCGACCTGTTAAGACGCAGCAGTCGCCTGAGACTCCACAAAGCTTATGCGATTTCTTAAAAACCATAAGATGACTAACGAAGGAATCACCATGAGTGCGGTGATTATAAAGAACGTTCCCCAATCTCCATCCAGCCAGTCGACCATTGCACCGGACGATGAAGCCAGTAACGTTCGCCCCAGAGTTCCAATCGAAGCCAACAACGCGTACTGAGTAGCGGTGTAGGTTCTGTCTACCAGCCTGGAAATAAACGCCACGAACGCTACCGTGGCGAATGCAGCCGCGATGTCGTCAAGGATGACAGAAACTGCAAACAGCCACTCAGACTTTCCGGTCCAGGCAAGAATACTGAACATTACGTTGGTTGCTGCCATCGCGATACCTGCAATAAGCAGCGCACGCACCGATCCGGAGCGCATCGCGATCCATCCACCAATTAGTGTGAATATAACGGTAGTTATCCATCCAAAGGTTTTGGAATACAGAGCAATGTCGGACTTGCTGAATCCGATCTCCTTATAAAACACCACGGACATTTTGCCCATGAATGCTTCGCCAATCTTAAACAGAAAAATAAAAGACAAAATGGCGATGCCAATGGCAACACCATTCTTGCGAAAAAAACTGGTCAACGGGCTGACCACTGTGCTGGCGAACCAACCGGCAACGCCAGTTAAACCGGCTTTTTGTTGCAGTTGCTTCTGATCTTCGTGTTGTGAAAGCCTCCTGGCTTGTGAGGACACCTCTGGAATCAGCATCAGAGCAATATTGCAAAGCACAATCAGCCCGATTAACCATAGAAACGTCACCTGCCAGTAGTTGATCACACCGGACTTCTCAAGGGAGTCGGCCAATCGCAACGCCACTACACCACCCAGTTTAAATCCGGTCCACCAGCCAACTACTGCCACCGCGGCCCCTGCTGCCATTGCAGCAGATTCAGTTTCGTGTATTTGCTCGATGCGCAGCGCATCGATTGTTATGTCCTGAGTTGCCGATGAAATGGCGACAATCAGACCTATAAATATCACCGCTTTGAGGTTGTCGACCGGGCTAACCACACTCCAGATTAACAGGGATAGCACAATGATAACCTGCATGGTGAGTATCCATGATTTGCGATGCCCTATTCGATCGGTTAGAAGCGGTATTCGAACTCTGTCTACCAACGGCGCCCACATCCAGTTTAATGCATAGACGCCAAAGATCAGACCGGCCCAACCGATGGTGCTGCGACTGAGGCCATCTTCTTTTAGCCAAAGCGTTAAGGCTGTACCTATCAGTACCCACGGAAAACCACTGATCATACCCAACAGCAATATACGTAGCATTCTGCGGTCAAAATAGACTGAGAAATCTGAACGGCCACTTTCTACATTACTGGCTACATTGCTGGTCATGTTGTTTCGCCTTGGTAGTTTACGGCTACGCTGTCAGTTCGAAGTCGTAATCGATTATTAGCGGAGCATGGTCTGAGAATCGTTGCTCCTTATAAATGTGGGTGTTTCGTACCAGTTCTCGCATATCAGGTGTGCACACTTGATAGTCAATACGCCAGCCGGTGTTGTTTGCCCAAGCCTGGCCGCGGTTCGACCACCAGGTGTATTCGTGCTCCTCCTGCGGCAGGCAGCGAAATGCATCGACATACTTATGACGATCAAATAATTCAGTCAGCCATGCTCGCTCTTCAGGAAGAAACCCGGAATTTTTCTGATTTCCACGCCAGTTCTTAATATCTATTTTCTGGTGTGCGATATTCCAGTCACCGCAGAGAATATAGGGGCGTCGTCGTTTTTTTAGTTTGAGCAGATGAGGCATAAACATCTCCATCATCCGATATTTGAAGTCCTGACGCTCATCACCGGTAGTGCCCGATGGCATATACAACGACACCACTGATAGATTGCCAAAGGTTGTTTCCAGATAACGTCCTTCACGATCGATTAGATCGTCACCGACGCCGTATACAACCTTTCTTGCTGGCACCCGGCTATAAACTGCGGTACCACTGTAACCCTTTTTTTCCGCATCATGCAGATACCTCGTAAATCCGGCAGGGCTGAAAAGCTCATCCTGCAACTGCGCCTCTTGAGCCTTGGTTTCCTGCAGGCAAACCACATCCGCCTGCTGTTCAACCATCCAGTCAAAAAACCCCTTCTTCGCAGCCGCCCGGATGCCGTTACAGTTTAATGTAATGATTCTCATTGGATTTTCAGTCGTGCACTGGAACGAGGATGATCTCACAGCCACGCTAATGTGCGCCATTGCTCATTACGTCTGCAAATAATTACAAGACAAAAACAATCACTGAATCACAGCGTATTTCTCAATTATCTGTCGGAAGTCCCGCTATAACAATGGACGGCTCTGATAACAAAGCCGTGCGCCAGGACGTCAACTCAAGCGAAATAGCAGAAGACAGTGAATAGAAGCTCAGATAAACAGACACAACAGACAGTCGCCCTTACAGCGACAGCGCCTGTTAATCATTGGTTATTCCGCGCTTTTGCCAGCGGCATGTTTGTCGCCGCGCTGATGACAATGTCTACCGCAGATGCACGCTGGTACAAGTGGGTGGATGAGAACGGTAAGATTTCTTACCAGGATAAGCCACCGCCAACCAACTACAACGAATCCACACAGGTGCTCAATACGCAGGGCGTGACGGTAAAACGTATTCCCAGCCGTGCCGAACAGCAGAAACTAGACGAAGAAAAGCGCATCAAAGAAGCGAAAAACCAGCGCGACGAAATGCTGGTCAAGTCGTTTCCTTCAGAAACTGATCTGACTCGAACACGCGACAAACGACTCGGTCACATCGACGGCACCGTTACGCGCATGTACGATCAGATGGTTATCCTCAATTCGCGTCTGGTATTAATCGAAGACAAAATCAGCAAGCGCGCGGAACGCGGTCTGGCCCCCAGTGAAGCACTGGATTCAGACAGAGCAGCAGTCATTCGCAGCATTGACAGCACCAACGCGCTGATCAAAGCAAAGCTTAAAGAGCGACGTCTGGTTGCATCGATGTTCGACGATGATCTGCAGCGTTATCGCGAACTCGCAGAAGCCGCTCGCAGCGCAGCACTGACCGACCAATAGCGGCCCCGGCGGGCCGTGCGGAAAGTGCGATGAAATCAGACTACTCGGCAACAATCTGAGTGCCGACTCCGGTGTCGGTGAATAGCTCAAGCAACACGGCATTTTCTACCCTGCCATCCAATACCGTGGCCGAGCTAACACCACTGCTTACGGCCTCGAGAGCGCATCGTACTTTCGGAAGCATGCCACCATAGATGGTGCCATCGGCAACCAAAGCATCGATTTGCTTCGGAGATAACCCGGTCAGCAGCTCTCCATCTCCGTCCAGAATGCCAGCGGTGTCGGTGAGCAACAACAACTTTTCGGCGTTCAGCACAGACGCTACCGCACTGGCCACCAGATCAGCGTTGATGTTGTAGCTGTTACCATCCTGCCCGACGCCTACCGGCGCGAT
>CALLLY010000122.1 GCA_938008205.1 uncultured Granulosicoccaceae bacterium | reverse complement strand
GTGAGTGAAACACGGGTTCCGGTTAGCTCGTTGCTGGCAGTAGGTGCAGTACATCATCATCTGGTTGCGCGTTCACAGCGATCACAGATCGGGCTTGTGCTCGAGACCGGAGAAGCACGCGAGGTTCATCATCACTGTTTGCTGGTAGGCTACGGTGTGGATGCCATAAATCCGTATCTGGCGTTTGAATCGTTGTGGAATGCCTGGGAGCAAGGTCAACTCAACGATATTGCCCATTTAAAATCTGCCGCAGACATTGAACCGATCTACCGAAAAGCGGTAGGAAAAGGCATGCTCAAAGTCATGGGAAAGATGGGCATCAGTACGTTGCAATCCTACAAAGGTGCGCAGATATTTGAGATTGTAGGGCTTGATACCGAAGTCGTAGATCTGGCGTTTGTAGGTACAGCCAGCCGTGTACGTGGTGTCAACCTAAGTGTACTGGCAGAAGAGATGCAGCGTCGCCATCGCCTTGCCTTTGAAGACAACGTAACGGTACTGCCCAACCCGGGTGATTTTCATTGGCGTCGTCATGGCGATACCCATATGTGGGAGCCTGCTTCGATTGCAAATCTGCAGGTAGCATCCAGAACTAACAGCGAAGATGCGTATTGGAAGTTTGCCAAACAATCCAACGAACAAAATACCCGTGGTGCCACACTTCGGGGGTTGCTCTACTTCAACTATGAAGTGAACGGCGGTGAAATTGATATAGAAGATGTTGAACCTGCGTCTGAAATCGTCAAGCGCTTTGCAACAGGTGCCATGAGCTTCGGCAGCATCAGTGCCGAAGCACACGAAACCCTTGCTGTGGCCATGAACCGTATCGGTGGCAAGTCCAACACCGGTGAAGGTGGTGAAGACGCTGAACGATTCAAACCAATGGCTAACGGAGACTCAAAGCGCTCAGCGATAAAGCAGGTCGCCAGTGGCCGCTTTGGTGTGACGATCAATTATTTGACTAACGCAGATGAGCTGCAGATAAAAATTATCCAGGGTGCCAAGCCCGGTGAGGGTGGTGAGTTGCCCGGAGGTAAAGTGGATGACTATATCGCCAAGCTTCGACATTCAACACCTGGTGTCGGGCTGATCAGTCCTCCTCCTCATCATGATATTTACTCCATCGAAGACATGGCGCAACTGATCCATGATCTGAAAAACGCTAATCCTAAAGCACGCATCAGCGTAAAGCTCGGTGCGGAAGTCGGGGTAGGAACGGTAGCGGCCGGCGTGGTTAAAGCCAAGGCAGATCACCTGGTTATCGCTGGTGACAGCGGCGGTACCGGTGCGTCACCTCTAACCTCGATCAAACATGCCGGTGTGCCCTGGGAGTTGGGAATTGCAGAGACCCACCAGACACTGGTGCTTAACAACCTGCGTTCCAGAGTCGTGTTGCAAACTGATGGCCAGATTAAAACAGGCCGTGATGTGGCAATAGCAGCTCTGCTGGGTGCCGAGGAGTTCGGTTTGGCAACCGCACCGTTAATCGCACTGGGCTGCATCATGATGCGTAAGTGTCACCTGAACACCTGTCCGGTGGGAATTGCGACGCAAGATCCTGAACTGCGTAAAAAGTTTGCCGGTCAGCCGGAGCATGTCACTAATTACCTGTTTATGGTCGCCAAAGAGTTGCGCATGATCATGGCGAAGCTTGGTTTTAAAACCCTTAATGACATGGTTGGTCGTGTCGACGCGCTCAAAACTGAAAGTGCTGTCGAGCATTGGAAATCTCGGGGTGTGGATCTGTCGCTGGTGCTGACCAAAGCACAGGAGCCGGAGCATTTTCTCGGTTCCTACCAGGTACATCAGCAGGACCACGGGCTTGAGAAAGCGATTGATAATCGATTGATCGCACTGGCGGCACCGGCTCTGACCAAAGGGGAAAAGGTTTATCAGGAATTGCCTATCATCAATACCAACCGGGTGGTTGGAGCATTATTGTCTAATCGGGTTATTCGCGATGTTGGTGCACAAATGCTTGATGACGACACCATTCACTTCAAATTTAATGGCAGTGCCGGACAAAGCTTTGGTGCCTGGCTGGCCAAAGGCATAACGCTGGAAGTCGAAGGTGATGCCAACGATTTTATTGGTAAGGGGTTGTCTGGCGGAAAAGTGATTGTTTACCCGCCGCGTAAAAGCAACTTTGTTGCTGAGCAAAACATTATTGCGGGCAACGTTGTGTTATACGGAGCAACCAGTGGTGAGATCTATCTGCGTGGTATTGCTGCTGAACGATTCTGTGTCAGAAACAGTGGCGCTACAGCGGTAGTTGAAGGGGTTGGTGATCACGGTTGTGAATATATGACTGGCGGCAGGGTGGTGGTTCTTGGCAGGACCGGCAGAAATTTTGCGGCAGGAATGAGTGGTGGCGTCGCCTATGTATACGATGATGAAAACCGTTTTGATGAACGATGCAACAAAGATATGGTGGAGCTGGAAGCAGTAGACAGCGAAGAAGATCTTGCTGAACTGAAGGCACTGATCGAGCAGCACCATCGCTATACACAATCAGCTGTTGCTGAAAAGCTGCTTGGTAACTGGCAACAATGCGTGTCCAACTTTGTGAAAGTTATGCCAACAGATTACAAGCGCGTTTTGCAAAGTCGCAAAAAAAGTGCGAAGCCACTTACGCTAGAGGCGGTTTGAAGATGGGAAAAACCACTGGCTTTATAGAGATTGTAAGAGAGCAGGCTTCTTATCGACCCGCGCCGATGCGCCTGAAAGATTTTAATGAAATCTATACAGACCACGATACGGAGCGGCTGCAGTCGCAAGGCGCACGCTGTATGGATTGCGGCGTGCCATTTTGTCAGTCAGACGATGGCTGTCCCGTTCATAACCTGATTCCCGAATGGAACGATCTGGTTTACCGGGATCAGTGGCGTGACGCACTGGATCGTCTACACAAGACCAATAACTTTCCGGAGTTTACCGGTCGTGTCTGCCCGGCACCTTGTGAAGGTTCCTGTGTTCTGGGTATCAACAACAGTCCTGTGACAATAAAGAATATTGAAATGGCGATAGTTGATCGAGGTTTTGAAGAGGGCTGGATCAAACCTAATCCGCCGCTCAGTCGGTCCGGTAAAACTGTTGCCATAGTCGGGTCCGGTCCGGCTGGTTTGGCGGCTGCTGAACAACTCAATCGCGCCGGGCACAGTGTGTGTGTTTACGAGCGTGCCGATAGAATCGGCGGATTGTTGATGTATGGCATACCGAACATGAAGCTTGCCAAACAGGAAGTTGTGGATCGGCGTGTGCAACTCATGCGTGATTCCGGTATTGAGTTCAGAACTAATCAAAATGTTGCAGATGGCAGTAACGGATCACTGGATGTTCGATCATTGTCAAAAGACTATGATGTGGTTTTACTCACTACTGGTGCGACTGTTCCGCGTGATCTGCCGATTCCGGGGCGTGAGAATTCAGGCATCCACTTCGCGATGGAGTTTTTAACCGCCAATACCCGGAGCTGGCTCGATTCACAACACGCAGACAAAGAGTACATTTCGGCAAAAGACAAAGATGTGATTGTGATCGGTGGGGGAGATACAGGCACAGACTGTATAGCAACCTCATTGCGTCACGGTTGCCGAAGTCTGGTTAACTTTGAGCTTTTCCCACAACCACCTGCGGGCAGAGCAGATAACAACCCGTGGCCTACCTGGCCAAAAATTCTACGCTCTGACTACGGCCACGAAGAATCAGCTGACACGTTTGGTGAGGATCCCAGAGTGTATAAGGTTTCCAGTACCGAGTTTCTGTCTGAGAGTGGACGGGTTACCGGTGTTCGAACGACAGAAGTTGTTATGAAAGATGGCAAGCTTGAACCGGTTCCTGGCTCGGAAAAAGAGTGGAAAGCCGATCTGGTGCTTTTGGCAATGGGGTTCCTCGGGCCGGAGCATGATGTCTCGGACCCATTGGGTATCGACTACGATAACCGCTCAAATTACAGCGCCGAGTACGGTGTGTATAAAACCACGGGTAGTAATGTGTTTTCTGCCGGAGATTGTCGTCGCGGGCAGTCGCTGGTAGTGTGGGCCATCAATGAAGGGCGTGAAGCTGCCCGTGAGATAGACCGTCACCTAATGGGCGAGACAACACTACCGTAATGACAAACAACGACATCCTGCGGCGCCTGCGCTATACCTTCGACTACAGCGATTCTGCGATGATGGGGTTGTTTGCATTGTCGGGCTATGATGCCACTCGCGAAGAAATTAGTAGCTGGCTGAAGAAAGATGACGACGCTGATTTTAAAAAATGCAACGATGGGATGTTAGCGCGCTTTCTGAATGGAATGATCGTTGATAACCGTGGTCGCAAAGATGGAGCAGAGCCCAAACTTGAAACCCGCCTGACAAACAATATCATTTTCATGAAGTTGAAGATCGCACTGGATCTGAAAGCGGAGGACGTCATGGAGATGCTGGAATCATCGGGTGTTACTGTGAGTAAGCATGAGTTAAGTGCATTTTTTCGTCGCGCGGACCACAAGCACTATCGCGAGTGTAAAGATCAGATCCTGCGCGCGTTTCTTAAAGCAGTACAAGTCCGATTCCGTCCAGGTTCTGAAGATGACGCAGATAACCCCGCGCAGGATAGCGGTTTCAGTTGGGGTTAACCTTTAAGTTTTAGCGCTATCACTGAATAGCACATTGCCACCGGAGGAATAATGCTTTTAGGTGTTCCATCTATTATTAATGCAGATCTATTGTGGGTACTTGGTGCAATGGGGCACGGTGATGTACTGGCAGTGGTAGACAGAAACTTTCCCGCCGATAGTGTTTCCCGACATACCGTTTCCAAACGTCTGGTTCATATTGACGGGGTCAATGATACTCAGGCGATGAAAGCAATCCTGACGTTGTTTCCTCTGGATACTTTTATCGATGAGCAGGTTCAGCACATGCAGGTGGTTGGAGAGCCTGATACGCATCTTGAAGTTCACACCGAAGTGCTCGCCGAGTGTCAGGCCGTTATGCCGGATGCTGCTATGGGTTCAATTGAACGCTTTGCTTTTTATGAAGCTGCCAGGCAAAGTTTCGCAGTAGTACAGACCAGTGAAGATCGACCCTACGGCTGTTTTCTTCTGACTAAAGGTGTGGTGTTTGATTAGCTTTGGGCATGCTGCCTTAGCTAAAAAGCAGCACCGTTAGTAATCCAGTTTACGCCGGCTTTCTTTAAGCTTGCCATGTTTATTCTTGCTGTCCAGACGGCGCTTTGTTGATCCCCTGGAGGGCTTGGTCGGGCGACGTGATTTGCGCACGACAGTGGCACTTTTTATCAGCTCCACCAGTCGATCAATGGCATCTGCACGGTTTTGTTCCTGAGTGCGGTATTGCTGCGCCTTTATAATTACAATGCCTTCTGCAGTAATTCGGTGGTCACGACGGCCGATTAGTGCTCGCTTATAGTGATCTGGTAGCGAAGACGCAGAAATATCGAAACGTAAGTGGATGGCAGACGATGTTTTGTTAACCTTCTGGCCGCCCGAACCCTGCGCTCTGATTGGCTGCAGGTCGATCTCTGATTCTGCAATTGAGACGGTGTTTGAGATTTGAATCATCAGGGTACTACTGTTTAATTTGTTGACAACCAATACACGAGACGGCTGAATGATAGTTCCAGGCTATCCTGTTGCCGAGCCCCGACATGTTTAAAATCTTATACGATCCTGCCCCAAGAACCACCGCAGAAATTTTCTCCGCGCAGGATAGTGACCGACTCTTCAATGAGTATAACCTTGTTGTCGTGGATGAGAGTAAACGCGATTCCGATTACCTTCAGCACCTTCCGGATACCGATATTCTTATCAGCCAGCAAATGATGGACCGCCACAGGCTCGATCTTGCTGGCGATCTTAAAGCAATTATTAATGTAGAAACCAACTTCCTGCCGAATATCGACTACGAGCACTGTTTTAAACGTGGAATACATGTGCTGACGCCCGCTTCCGTTTTTGCTGCGCCCGTCGCGGAAATGGGGCTTGGAATGGCACTATCACTGGCTCGGGATATTCATACCGCTCACCTGGATTTTGTCGCATCAAAAGAAACCTACGGGTTGGCGAGTAATCAGCGTGCGGAACTCCTGAGCGGCAGCGATATAGGATTTGTAGGGTTCGGGGATCTCGGGCGCGCGTTGTACCAATTGTTAGCGCCTTTTAACGCTGTGATTCGTGCGTATGATCCCTGGCTGCCTGATAACTATCTTAAACGC
>CALLLY010000121.1 GCA_938008205.1 uncultured Granulosicoccaceae bacterium | reverse complement strand
GATCGGCCCTTCAGGTTGCGGTAAATCTACCCTGCTCCGCTGCCTGAACCGCATGAACGACACTATTCCCATCTGCAAGGTCACCGGTGAACTCACTCTGGATGGCGAAAACATTTATGGAAAGAACACCGATCCGGTGTTATTGCGAGCGCGTGTCGGGATGGTTTTTCAAAAGCCGAATCCGTTTCCTAAATCAATCTATGAAAACGTGGCCTACGGCCCGAGGTTACACGGCCTTAGCCGCAATAAGGCCGACCTGGACGATATTGTTGTTACCAGTCTAAAGAAGGCAGGTATCTACAACGAAGTCAAAGATCGTCTTGACCAGCCAGGCACCGGTTTATCCGGCGGACAGCAACAGCGTTTGTGTATTGCACGCACCATTGCCTGCAGTCCCGAAGTAATACTCATGGATGAACCGTGCTCGGCACTCGATCCTATCGCTACAGCCAAAATAGAAGAGCTGATCGATGAGTTGCGTGAGAACTACTCCATCGCTATTGTGACTCACTCTATGCAGCAGGCCGCTCGCGTATCGCAACGTACCGCATACTTTCATTTAGGAAAGCTGGTTGAAGTTGGCAATACCGACGATATCTTCACTAACCCCAGACACGAACTGACAGAAAACTATATCACCGGACGATTCGGCTAACACCGATACAGTATTCAAGGCACGGCCAAGATAATAGTTACGGGACACCAGAACTCATGAAAAGATTTAGCCACGAAGGACACACTGCACATCAGTTTGATATTGAACTGAACGAAGTTAAGCACAAAGTCATGAACATGGGTGGACTGGTTGAGTCTATGGTGCACAACGGGTTGGAAGCCCTGATGAACATGGACGCCGAACTCGGCCGGCAAGTCAGTGAAGACGACCACCGAGCAAATCAGTTTGAACTCGATATCGATGAAGACTGCACGCGTATTCTGGCCCGCAGACAACCCGCTGCCAGTGACCTTCGTCTGGTATTAACGATCATTAAGACTATTTCTGATCTGGAACGCATTGGCGACGAAGCCGAGAAGTTGGGACGCATTAGTGTGAAGCTCGCCAACGAAGTTGATGTACCGCACTACTACAAAGACCTGCGCCACCTGGGTGATCACGTAAAAATAATGTTGCGTGAAGCGCTGGATGCTTTTACCCGTATGGATGTGGAATCGGCTTTCCGCACTGCCGCCAAGGATGAAGCCATTGATCAGGAATACGCGAGCTTTTCCCGACTGCTGATATCCCACATGATGGAGAACCCGCGACAAGTCAGCCACGCACTGGACATGAGCTGGTGTGCACGTTCGCTGGAGCGTATTGCCGACCACGCCTGCAACATTTGCGAATATGTGATTTATCTGGTCGAAGGCAAAGATATTCGGCATTCCAATCTGGATGATATGCGCAAGAAGCTGCTCTAAATAACAGCAGCTCATATTACCCCGCCGTTTTTTCGGCAAACAATCCACCCTGCATTCACCGGACGCTCGCGCCTGCCGGTAACTACTGCTCGTGTCATTCAGGGTTTAAGATCCAGTCCCTGCTGCCGATACCCGACGCCATCACAGAATGGCGGTAGTTCTTGACATGGAACACAGAAAAAATCTCTTTGCGGCGCTCGCCACGGTCTTGTTGCTGATAACAGCTCCGTACAATATGGCTCATGCATCACAAATGCAGGAAACCAAGGTACGCCTGCAGTCGGACTTGCAAAAGCACATCTACCGTTCACTAGTTGATGGCGCTTTTCATACGCTGGACTCTCAAACCGGTGAGGTAAAAGCGCTTTATCCGCGAGTTTCACACCCTATGATTCTGACTATGGGGAAGTACTACGTCATGTGTGCTGACTTTCGCGATGAGCACGGCAACGATGTTGATATTGACTTCTATATGATCAGGAAAGCCAGAGGATTTCAGGTCTTTCGGGCAGAAGTAAACAACCATGAGTTACTGGAAAGCATGATGAAATCTGGCAAAGCCAAAGTATTCGAATAGTGAACAGGATGTTTACTAACATCGCTCAGGCCGAGAGATATAGCAGCGTGCTATTAAAACGATAAGAATATAATGAAGTCAAAATCCATATTGACGAAGTTTCTCATTGTATTGGCACCGATCTATCTGGTGCTGGTGCTGTTTGGCAGCTTCATAGCGGCACAGATTCTAATTCGCGACAACACTGATTTGCTGGCAGCACGCGTAGGCAGCCTGGCGGCACGGGTGTCGTTAGCGCTCGACATGCATGAGGCGTATGCGTATAACACCCTGGCTCAGGATCTGATTGCACCGCTGGGAGTGGAACAGGCGGTATTGTGTGTTGAGTTTAAATCAGTAGCCAGCGGTAATATTATTGCCGCGCACCCACCCACCCTTGGCTGCAAGGGCCAGCAGAGTGCGCCGTTTGTAGCAGATATACCCGTTGACGACTACGATGAGTACAGTTTGCACCTGAAGTTTTCAGACCACGTAATCACCGCAGCAGTAAACAAACAGATCCTGATGACCGCGGCTGTTCTTATGTTTGCCTTTGTGGTGACTTTGATTAGTGCCGCTATCGGTTTTCGTACAATTGTTAGCGCCAGACTACTCGCCCTGCACCAGGCAATACGACTGGCAGCCAGTAACCTGGACCGACAGCGCGTACAGAGCAGTGGATATGACGAACTGGCAGAGATTATAAAAGCGTACAACACACTAATGGATCAGGAAGCAGTTCGTGAAAGGCAACTCACCGCTGCCAATGAAGTACTGAGCAAACAATCAAAGCAGGATCATCTCACCGGCCTGTATAACCGTAGATTTTTTAGCACCATGGTGGCTGAAAACTCGACAACCGGACTCTACGCCAATAGTAGCGGCGCAGTCCTGTTAATGGATATCGATTACTTTAAGCACATCAACGACAACTATGGCCACGCAGCTGGCGACGAAGTGCTGGTGGAGTTGTCAGCAAGAATCAGAGGCTGTCTGCCAGATGACACGCCGGTCGTTCGTTGGGGAGGTGAAGAAATTCTGGTATACCTCGAAAAACTGGACTACAGCGAAGTCAATACTTTTGCGTCCATGCTGTTAAATGTTGTTGGCACCAATACAGTGAAAACAAAAGCCGGTGAAATAAGTGTCACCACATCCATAGGCATTGTTCGACTGCCTTTCCACTGCAATAACCAACCTTTAACTCCCGAAGAAGCGGTTAATCTCGCTGACGTAGCGCTGTACAAGGCCAAGGAATCCGGCCGTAATCGTGCAATCGCGATTGCTGAACAATCTGTTGATAGTCAGAGCACCATCGCAATGATCGAAAAGAACTTTGAACAAGCGCTATCCAGCGGGTTGGTTCATATAGAAACCATTGAAGGTCCGAGAAACTTTTCCGACAGCCAGCGAACAGTCACTACCCTGATGAGTGCAACCAGAAAAGCGGCGTAACCAACACAGGTGGCGAGGCGACGCCCGCCACCAGGCAGCCATCTATCTGGGGCTGTCGTAACGTTTGCTGCCTTCAGGCTTTGACAGCACCAACTGCCACAGTTGGTTTTCTCTTGAGCGAAACGACGCTGCACAAATTTTCAGATAATATTCCCACATACGGTAGAACTGCTGACTGTAGTTATCAGACAGTTGATCCCAGCCTTCACTGAAGTTGCGATGCCATTCCATTAAGGTTCGATCATAATCAGGACCAAAGTTGTGCAGATCCTCCAGCACAAACCAGGGCTCGTAGGCTTTTGATATCTGCGTGACAGACGGCAGCTTGCCATTCGGGAAAATGTACTTCTTAATCCATGGATCAACCAGGTCGTGAGTACGGTTGGTACCGATAGTGTGCAACGCAAAAAGCCCGTTTTCCTTCAACAGCGAATGACACTTTTGCATGTATGTTGAATAGTTTTTTACCCCTACATGCTCAAACATACCAACCGACACTATGCGATCAAATCGGCCAGTGAGATCGCGATAGTCCTGCAGACGAAACTCAATAGGCAAGCCCTTACAACGCGCTGTTGCAAGCGCAGCCTGCTCTTTTGACACAGTGACACCAACGACCTCAACGTTGTAGTTGCGTGCTGCATGCTCAGCCAGCCCGCCCCAGCCGGATCCGATATCCAGTAGCTTCATTCCTTTTTCAAGCTGGAGCTTCTTACACAGCAGATCAAGTTTATTAACCTGCGCCTCGTGAAGTGTGCTTGCACCTTTCCAGTAGCCGCAGGAATAACTCATGGTCGGATCGAGCATCACTTCAAACAAGTCATTACCGGTGTCGTAGTGTTGTTCACCAACCTGGAAAGCCCGGGATTTTTTCTGAAAATTAAATATCCGCGCCTTGGCGATTTCAAACACCAGCCGGGCTTTATTTTCGATTTTCTGGTCAATCTTTGCACGCATAGCGCGCGTGGCCAGTTCATCAAGCGCTTCGCAGTCCCACCAGCCTTCCATGTACGCTTCGCCAAGGCCCATAGAACCTTCGGTAAATGCGCGCTTTGCTAAACCATTGTTGCGGATTTGCGGGTCTACTGCGGATGAACCGTTGATGGTTACTCCGCACTCGTTACACACCTGGGTTAGCCATGTTTCCCAACGTGTATTTTGGTCAGGGTTATTGGGTCTTGTCGACTCAAAACCGATGGTACGGGATGCTCTTTGAGACATGTTTCCTCCCGGATGCACAGCTGTTCACTGCTTCCTTATTGGTACGACTCCAAAACCAGTTACCAGTTTCGGATGCAGTGACCAATTTAAAAAGAAAATACAGCGATTGCAAACCGGGAGATTGACCTGTGACAAATAACACCAGCAATGTATCAGTATGTACTAATAATTAAACATAATTACTGACGCAAACAACAGTGTTTAACTGATCAACAACGCAAAGCGAGTTAAGACTGATCTATCAACGCACGAATTTCGCCTACCGCCACGGTAGGATTTTCCTGCATATAGCAGTGACCACCGGCAACAATCTTATGCGACACAAACCGGTTTAACCGATCAGCGGTGCGTGCGGCTTTCAACGCACACGGATAGGTTTTTTCCCCCATAATCATAGCTGTATTACACGAAACTCCCTGTAGTGACCGCCACAGCCCATCTGGCAACGTAGAAAAAAACAGCGCTTCTGTTTCTGGATCACAGGCTAGACGAACCGTATGATCGGGTTGCTCGACTAATGCATAGTTAGTAAAGCTCCGCAGTGCGTCGTCTGTCCAGTTTTCAAAGATCTTGCGACCATGCAAATAATCGAACGCCGCCTGCCTGCTGGACCAGCCGTTTCTTCGTCGTCGAGTTGATGTTACATGCGGATGGAAAGCACTGGTCAGGCGCAACGCGGCAATGACCCGCATAAAAAACAATAACCGCTTTGGAAACACTATCGGGTCCAGCAGCACCAGTGACTGGTAAATCTCCGGATGTTTATACGCGGACAACAAAGTCAATGCCCCACCAAGACTATGGCCAATGCCATGCACGGCTCTGCCATACAGCAGCCCGGTCTCCAGCGCAGCGCTGTGCGCCATGTCGGCAACAGCATTCCAGCCCGGAAACACATTGGGGCTATCGCTTTTACCATGGCCCGGCAGATCAATAGCAAGGACATCGTAATGGTCTGCCAGCATTTCCAGCATCGGCATGTAAACCCCTGCCGAAAACCCGTTACCGTGCAGGAATACTAACAGTGGCAAACCACGTTGCTGCGATTGCAATCCACGGACTACTAAACCGTTCTGTAGCGGCTGTTCAAAGGGAATAAATTTCATAGTTTGGACTTGCAGAACTGAGGGGCGGTAACTACTACGAAATTATCGCACAACAGATCAGCCACTGAGTCCCGGTAGCTTACGAACAGTGATTAATGCCCGGTGTTTGACTATATTTATCTGGCATCGCTATACAGGGCAAGACTATGGTCCCCACGCACGAAGTTACCAACCAGCCACCGGAGTTTTCGTACAACCTGTACACCAGCGACCGTGCGCTGAAAAACACAGTTTCCGCGTTTGGTGGTTGCTGGGCTGAGGAGATACTCACGGGCTACGGGGCGAAAGCGATGGACAACCTGATCCATTGCGCGGCCAGCGCCAACAACAGTAAACCCGTACTGAGAACACACGACCGGTTCGGGCACAGAATCAATCAGGTAGACTTTCATCCCGCTTATCATTCACTGATGCAGGATGCGATTGAAGTTGGCATGCCATCATTGCCATGGGCCAGGCGCGAACCCGGAGCGCACGTTGCACGCAGTGCACTGGTGTATCTGCATAACCAGGCAGAGGCCGGCACCACTTGCCCGACCACGATGACTTTCTCGGCAGTGCCGGCACTACAACATCAACCCGATGTCACCAACGAGTGGATAAAAGGAATCACTGCTGCCAGGTATGATCATAGAAATCTGCCGTGGTATAAAAAAGACGGCCTTACCATTGGTATGGCAATGACTGAAAAACAGGGTGGATCTGATGTACGCGCCAATCAGTCAACGGCAACTCCGGTGAGCGCTGCCGGACCGGGAAAGCCTTATCGACTCACCGGTCACAAATGGTTTTGTTCTGCGCCAATGAGTGATGCCTTCCTGGTGCTTGCACAAACCGGTAAAGGTATCGGCTGCTTTTTAATGCCGCGCTGGACACCAGAGGGTGAGCTCAACACGTTTTACCTGCAGCGCTTAAAAGATAAGTTGGGCAACTGGTCTAATGCTTCCGGTGAGATCGAATTCAGCAACGCCTGGAGCTGGCTGATCGGCGAAGAAGGACGCGGCATCAATACCATTCTGGAAATGGTCGCTATGACTCGCTTTGATTGCATGCTTGGTTCTGCTTCACTGATGCGACAGGCGGTTGCACAGGCACTGCATCACTGTTACCACCGCAACGCGTTTGGCACATCACTGATCAATCAACCGGCAATGCAGAATGTGCTTGCAGATCTGGCGGTGGAGTCGGAAGCTGCCATGCTGCAGACCATGCGACTGGCAAAAGCACTGGATGCTTCAACTGACACCACCGCAGACCGCGAATATGAACAGCAGTTGCTCCGTCTGGCGACACCGGTTGGTAAGTTCTGGATATGCAAACGCACACCCGATCTGGTTGCAGAGGCTCTGGAGTGTCACGGGGGCGGTGGCTACGTGGAAGAATCGATTATGCCGCGTCTGTTTCGAGAATCACCACTTAACTCCATCTGGGAAGGGTGTGGAAATATACAAAGCCTTGATGTGTTGCGCGCAATGGCTAAACAGCCAACAGTGGCCGAGGCATATTTGCAGGAGCTAGGCAAAGCACAAGGCAGTGATAGCGGCTATGACAGATTTGTTACTGAGTTAAAAAACGATATTACTGCAGGCGATTTTTCAGAAGGTTCTGCCAGAGCATTGAGTTCCAGACTGGCGCGTGCTTTTCAGGCTGCCTTGCTGATTCAATATGCACACTCTGCAAGCGCTGAGCACTACCTGGCAACGCGAATAAACACACAGCATGGCATCTACGGCAGTCACGGAGACAAGGCTGCTGTGAAAAAAATAATCGAGCTGGCATTACCTGCCAGCGGATAATTTATCGAGCACCCGCGACGCCGCTACCATGCCGTACACGGCAGTCACGCCAACCACAGACCCATAACCTGTGTTGCAATCCAGTGTGACACCCGCTGTTGAAGGTTTATTTTGAGCGATGGTGCCATCGCCT
>CALLLY010000120.1 GCA_938008205.1 uncultured Granulosicoccaceae bacterium | reverse complement strand
AGTGCTGATCCGGCGTTTTTAATCGCTGCAGATGATGCGCAGGTTTGGATGTTAGTCGGCAGGCCGTCGAGTATTGATTTTGTCGGTCTCGATCAGGCTGCGGTGTCCTTTGGGGCTGCAGATTCAGAGGACGAGGAAGCTGATGAGTTTGACTTTGAAATGCTCTAGTGGTCGTGATGCCTCTATGAGTAACTATGACGAATCCTCCTTCGTTAAGATCACACTCGAGGTAGCTGCTAATGCCAAATATTAATCTGACCGATAGCAGAAAGCGTGATGCTGTGGTTAAGGCGGAAAATATCGGGGTTGATGATGAAATTCGTTATGTTGATTCCGACGGCAAGAATGCCTATACCCGTAAAATTCTGAAAGCCACCGTCGACCATGACTACGACACGCTGGTCAAAATCTACGATGATGATCCGGAAAAAATGGCGCTTGCTCTGGTGGATGGGGACCCGGAAGTCGATATGGAGAAATGCGGTGTATTTCTCTGGGGAGTGTCCAAGGTTTACGTGAATTCTGATGACGGGATAGTCTACCGGATAGAACAAACCGAGATTGTTCGTGATGCCCATGGGGAAATAAAAGAGAAACGCCCTCGTCGCCGAAGCGAGTCGAATGTAGATTCAGATATCCCGCTAACCTGGACTGGTAAACAAATCGATAAGGCAGAAGCGCTGCGCAAGTATGTATTCGCATCCAAGTTGCAGATTGTGCACGTAAACGGATTAACGTATGACTTTTTGTACGGCATGGCTTCCGAGTTAGCCGAAAATGATTCGTTGATGATTGTGGGTGGCGGAAGTAAAGGCAGAGACCCGTTAATCTTCCGCAGTGGCAGTATCCCGTACCGAGGTTTTCTGGAAGGTCGGGTAGACGGGGATAAATATATCCTGCTGCTGCATCTGTCCAACATGGAACTCAAACTTCCCTCTGATAAACCTGCTGAACAAAAACAGAATGATGCCGCTGACGACAGCAAAGAGGCTAAAAAAGCGCCCGGTAAAGAGGCCATGGCAGAAAAAGTAACCGACAAAAAAGCAACCGAAAAAAAGCCTTCGAAAAAATCTGAAGAGAAGAAAGACGATTCAGTCGTGCCGAAGAAACCGGTGAAAGACAAGCCGGTAAAAAAGACTGCGACAGCATCTGAGCCCAAAGATCAATTATCCAACAACAAAAATAATAAAGAGGAATTATCCGATGAAAAAAGTCAGCCTGAAACCGCTAAAGAAGAACACCGCGCCCAAACCGATAGTGATAAAAGCACCGCGGCGGATCAGAAAGATCAAGTAGCCGAGCCTCCCCCTAAGGCTGAGGCCGAGTCTGCATCGTCTGCCTCAGTATCAGATGCAGCGCCGGTGGCAGTTACCAGTGAAGATCTTGGTGTATGGCTCAAGAGTATTCGTATGGGAAAGTACCTGCCGCTTTTTATCGAGAATGAAATCGATGTTGATGTACTGCCGGAGTTAACCGATGAAGATCTCAAAGAGCTTGATATTCCTGTTGGATCACGTCGTCGATTGCTAAAGGCCGTGTCGGCCACAGAAGATCTTCGTGCTGAGGTGTCTATGTCGGTTCGTAAGATGGCGAAAGCCCCAGCCGGTAAAAAATAGGAATTCTCGAAATGGCCCTTATCGATAAAAGTGCGTTGAGGCAACTGGAAGGAAACTACTACACCGGTAAAGCGGACGCGTTGTCGGATTCTTCTATTTTGCAGCGGGTCAGAATGCGCAAGCGACAGCTTAGTCAGATGACGATGGCGCTTGATCGTGATCTGGCCAGACGCAGAATACCCAGCGGTGATTATCACATCAGTCGTAAGATTGATGGGGAATTTACTTGTCTGGTATACAGCGATGGTGAAGTGTTCACGATCAACCCTGGTGGCACCATCCGCATCGGTGCGCCGTTTCACGATGAGGCAAAAGAAATACTGGATAGCTGTGGTGTCTCTTTTGCCATTCTGGGTGCAGAACTTTATGTCAGGCGTGAAGACGACAAACGCCCGCGTGTGCATGATGTTGTGCGGGTGGCGCGAAAGCCTGAGTCACAGGAGCAGGTCGATAGTTTGTGTCTGGGAATATTTAATATCTATGAATGGGACAATGAAGAACGCAGTGGTCGTTACGCTGATCGTTTTGATCGCATTACTGAATTGTTCGGCGAGGGTAACAATGTACACCCGGTAGAAACGGTTATCGGTGATGGTAGCAAGGCGGTGCTGGAGCAGTTTAAAAAATGGGTAGATGGCGAGAATGCCGAAGGTGTCGTGGCGCGCAATGATACCGCCGGTGTCTTTAAGGTAAAGCCACGACATACCATCGACCTCGCGGCGATTGGTTTTACCGAAGGGCTGGACGATCGCTCCGGCATGATTCACGATGTCATGCTCGCCGTTGTGAGAGCGGACGGCAGTTATCACATTATTGGTCGTGTCGGTGGTGGCTTTAGCGACGATGAGCGCACTGAACTGCTAAAACAGCTTGAAACGCATGTTGTTGATAGTGAATATGCCGAAGTGAATTCTGATCGGGTGGCCTATCGAATGATAGCGCCGGGTATTGTGTTTGAAATCTCTTGTCTGGACATAATATCTACCACCTCGCGCGGTAACACGATTGACAAAATGGTGCTTGAGTGGGATGCAGATAACAGTAACTGGATTGGTGTAAGACGCCTGCCGCTGTGCAGCATAATCTCACCACAGTTTATTCGTGTTCGGGATGACAAAGAGGCCGATGCAGAGGATATACATCTGAAGCAACTGACCGATATTGTTGATATCCCTAATGCCAATGTTGTTAGTGAAGAGTTAAAGCTGCCGCAAAGCGAATTGCTTAAACGTAGTGTAGCCACCAAAGA
>CALLLY010000119.1 GCA_938008205.1 uncultured Granulosicoccaceae bacterium | reverse complement strand
GAAACTCAGGTAGTCTATTCAAAAGGTTATCGGTGGCATGCAATGAAACTCATCTGGTTATCGGACTTACATTTCCAATTATCCGGGCCTCTCATGGGCATTGATACTGTTGCCTGTGTTGATGCAGCTCTTGAGCACATCAATCGTTATTATGCCGACGCCGATCTTTGTATTCTCTCTGGCGATCTGGTGGATAAGGGATCGACGGCAGATTATGAAGCACTTCGTTCACGACTTAACTCTCTGAAGATGCCGTGGTTTCCGATGGTGGGCAATCATGACGACCGCGAGCTTTTCGTTAAGTTTATGCCGCTGCCGGACAATGCCATGGAGCATTTCGTACAGTATGTGCTGCCGTCGCCCACGCATGACATTATTTGCCTCGATACGCTGCGCGATGGCTTAAATGATGGGGAGGTTTGCGGCGAACGTATGAACTGGCTCACCACGCAAATTGAGGCAGCTGATGGCAAACCGGTTTATCTGTTTATGCATCACCCGCCAATGCTTTTGGACCTGCCAATGCAGGACTTTGAGAGTTTTGTGGATCGAGAGCGCTTTATCGAGGTGGTGTCAGGCTACGCCAATGTAAAACATATTTTTGCCGGCCATGTACACAGGGCAGTTTGCGGACATCATGCGGGAATCCCATACACCACTATGAAGTCCGTTAGTGTCCAGGCACCCGCACCTTATCCTGAGTGGACGTGGGAGACGTTTGAACCGGCTAACGAGGCACCGACATACGGTGCCGTATCGATTAACGGTGACTCAGTGAATATTCAGTTTATCGAGTTTCAGGGTTAGCGGGCCCGTTTGTTATCTGCGCTACAACTGTCGCAGAAAACTCTCGTAGTCACTGATCACGCTGCTTAGCGCCACATGGTTGTGAGTGCGTTGCCAGTATTGCGTGACTCTGAATCCGGAAAGAAATGAGCCTTTGCGCGGTCCGGGGCAAGTCCAGATGGATTGCGCAGTAAAATGGACCTCGTCATCGCCGTAAACTTCCGGCGGCAGGTGAAAAGACAACTCGTAGACTTGCTCGCGCTTAACCGGCACATCGCAGATTGCACGGATTCCCTCCAGCGATACGTCGACCAGCCGGCCGAACTTGCGTCCGGACACCTGTGAGTCGATGTTCAGCGCGTACTCCAGCTGATGCCTGGGAAAGCTTCGGCGGTCGTAGCCGATGCTGTTTTTCATAAATACTCCGTCAATGTCGCCTGCGATTTTTAATACCGCTGGTCTTTTTATAGGCCAATTCGTTGAATCCGCAATTGCATAGCCTGCATTATTCATGAGGCGACTGTTGAAATTAAGTGAACCTACTGTTTTTTTAGATAAAAGTGCGCTTATTGACTAATTTGAATTTGGCTGTGTGTCTATTCACCATCAGACGCAAATATTGCTGCACATCTCGCTTGATCGAGCTCGGCGCGTGGCTAGACAATACCCGAGGAACCCACCTTCGCCTCAGGTCTTTGCTTTGCAACAGCCTCACGGTAGTTCCCTGTCCTATAGACAGCAATAGGGTTGGCTGCGGCGTTTTTTAATAGTCGCCCCATAGCCAGAATAGGCTCTACGTCTGTTCTGAACGCTTCTTTGAGTACCTGCGCTGCCATCAAGGCATCATTATCCTCCTGAAACGCATTAAGAGCGACGCGATCAACCAGTAACGCCTGTGCATAGGCACGTTGTATTTCCATAGCACTTTGCATGAGACTTTCAATCGGATCAGTCACGTTGTGGGACTGGTCCAGCATGTGCGCCAGCCTCTGGTCTAATGTGCCACTTAGATCAGCGTCGACCAGTTCATTGAAGATCAGGAACAGGCGAAACGGATCAATTGAGGCGGTATCCAGATCATCGTCACCATATTTACTGTCGTTAAAATGAAAACCACCCAGCTTTTTGAACTGCACTAACCTGGCAACAATCATCTCAATATTCACATTCGGTGCATGATGGCCCAGATCAACCAGGCAATAGGCGCGATCTCCGAGAGTTTGCGCAATCAGATAGTTAGTACCCCAATCCTGTACAACAGTAGAATAGAATGCAGGTTCGTAAATTTTATGCTCTGTATATAAACGCCAGTCAGCTGGCAGACTTTTATAGATCGTTTTTGCAGAATCCAGATAACGCTCAAATTGCTGTGTCAGGTTAGTCTGCCCGGGAAAGTTAGAACCATCACCGACCCAGACGGTGAGCGCCTTTGAACCAATCGCCTCACCCAATTCAATGCATGACAGGTTGTGTTCTATAGCTTGCTGACGAGTGGCAGAATCCGTATGTGATAACGATCCGAACTTATAGGAGTGCACCTGCTGTTGCTGATCCTGAAAAGTATTTGAGTTCATTGCATCGAAACGCAGGTTCTGCTGCGCAGCTTTTGCTCGCAGATCTTCTGCATCAGCGACATCCCATGGGATATGCAAAGACACCGAAGGCGTTGCACCAGTGAGTCGATGAATGACTCCACAATCGTCGAGCTTATCGAATATATCGCGTGGCTCTCCCCTGCCTGGAAACCGCGCAAATCTGGTACCACCCGTGCCAACCCCCCAGGAAGGAATTGCCACACCAAATGCAGAGACCTTTTCAGTCACAGCCTTTATATCAATGCCGGTTCTTGCCAGCCTTTCACCAAGTGCTTCGTAGTCTGTTTTTAGAAATGGCAATACCAATTCGTTTTGTTGTTCAATCAGACTGTCAGTTATCGTATTCATAGGCAAACCTAACGAGTGAAAGACTGTACGTTTCCAGCATCAACATTAATAATATTACCAGTGGACTTCGCAGATGATTCACAAGCAAAAAAGTAACACGCTTCTGCCACATCCTGCGGAAACACCGAACGCTTTAGCAATGAACGCTCTCGATAATGCGCCTCAAGCTCCTCTACCTCTTTCCCATAAGCGTCAGCACGCTCCTGCAGCCAGTCACCGGACCAGATTTTAGAGCCCCTCAAAACCGCATCCGGATTAACGACATTTACCCGTATTCCATCCGGCGCACCTTCCAGGGCAAGACAGCGAGCCAGGTGAATCTCAGCAGCTTTTGCCGTGCAATAAGCACTGGCACCCGGTGAAGCCGCCAGACCATTTTTTGAAGCGATAAAAATAACCGAACCCCCGGTTTGCTGGATTTGCATGATCCTGAACGCTGCACGCGAAACCAGAAAGTAGCCCGTGGACAGTATGGCCATGTTTTTATCCCATAACTCCAATGTCGTTTCTGTGATTGGCGCAGAAGAGGCGATACCGGCATTGGAGACGAGAAGATCAACCCCACCGAATCGCAGTACCGTCGACTCAACGGCCTGATCTACCGAAGTCTCGTCAGTAACATCCATAAGTACACTGTGTACAACATCTGCTGAATAAGCAGTGGTGAGATGTGCAATTGCTACCTTTAACGCATCCTCATCAATATCCGCTAACACAACGCACGCTCCTTCACGCAGAAACCGTTCTGCCACCGCAGATCCAATACCGCCTGCTCCACCAGTGATAAATGCTACCTTACCTGCCAGTGCTTTGGGTTTCGGCAGACGCTGTAACTTTGCCTCCTCAAGCAGCCAGTATTCAATATCAAAGGCTTCTTTTTCCGGCAGGCCAACATAAGTGGAGACAGCAGAAGCACCACGCATCACATTAATCGCGTTTGTATAAAACTCACTGGAAATACGCGCTGTCGCTTTGTCTTTCGCAAAAGTGATCATGCCAACACCCGGAACAAGATAAACCACTGCATTGGGATCTCGTACCGGTGGCGAATCCGCTTCTTTGTTTCGATTGTAGTAGGCGTGGTAGTCCTCACGATACTCGGCAACCGATTTACTTAGGCTTGCCAGCGTATCCTCTATATTAGGGTTCACCGGATCAAAGGCTACAACCAAAGGACGGATTTTGGTTCGTAAAAAGTGATCAGGACAGCTGGTACCCAGCGCAGCAAGTGCCGGCATATCATTTGAATTTACAAACTCAAGTACCACAGCGCCATCATCAAAATGACCCACCATCGGCTGATGCTCACTGACCATCGAGCGTAAAGACACCATCAGACGAGAAGCAATAGATAATCTCTCAGATGCTGCCAGTGGCGCTGTACGCTCGCCTCCAAACACCGCCTTTGCATCGGTCTTGTTTTCAAACCACGCAATAGCCTTATTGATAATCTCGAGAGATAGTAAATAACATTCATCGGCGGTGTCGGCCCAGGTAAACAATCCGTGACTGCCCAGAATCACCCCTTTTGCCTGTGGGTTTTCAAGGCAAAATTTTTCCAGCCATAGACCGAGTTCATAACCTGGTCTTTTCCACGGCAGCCAACCAATATCACTGCCATATATTTCTTTCGTTAGCGACTCTCCGTTGTCTGCGGCGGCAATTGCAATTACAGCATCGGGATGCATATGATCTACATGTTTTCGGGGAACATAGGCATGCAACGGGGTATCGATAGATGCAGCGCGAGGATTCAGGTTATAGGTACAGTGCGGCAAGTAGGCGACCATTTCGTCTTCAAACTCAACGCCTCTATACACATTTTTAAGTGCGTTGAGCTTGTCCATGTACAACGTAGAGAACCCGTCAATTTTTATGGTTCCAACATCTCCACCGGAGCCCTTCACCCAAAGAATCTCAACATCACTACCATCAATGGGGTCTTTCTCAATGACTTTTGCTGATGTATTCCCCCCGCCGTAGTTAGTGATGCGTTTATCTGAACCAAGCAGGTTTGAGCGATACAACAGCAGCTCTGACTCACTCATTCCCTGCGCGACAGACTTATCCCACAAATTCTTCAACAAGCCAGCAGATTCTGCTGCTGCCATAAGACTCTCCCGGGCTTGCGGCCCTTCAGAACATAAATACGGTGCCTGCAAACGATGAACGTTATCGATCGCACTGTCAACCATATTCAATCATTTCCAATCATAACACTCATAATACGATCATTTATGATTGACAATGAACATTCCAGGTGTGATTCTTAGATGCAGAGGACTCACTAATGCATGAAAAAGAACGACAGAAAATTATTCTGAGTGCTGTTGAAAACAGGCCAGTGGTGACAGTAGCTGAGCTGGTGTCAATGACCGCAGCATCAGAAGCAACCATACGTCGCGACATCGCTACCTTGCACCTGGCAAAACAGGTTCGTCGCGTTCGTGGTGGAGTCGAGTCAATTGCGCCACCCCAGGTAACGGGGTTGGCCGGCAGACCGCTGAGCGTTAATCGCGGCATTAATGCACAACAAAAACAAGCAATCGCAAACGCTGCGGCCGAACTCTGCGAAGACGGCGAATCAATCATAATCAATGGAGGATCCACGACATTTAACATGGTGTATCCGCTTGCCAGCAAACGATTGCAGATCCTCACTAACTCGATGCCTATTGCGCAATATCTGCTTTATAACTCGAAGAACACAATCACCCTGCCCGGCGGAACTATATATCGCGAGCAAGATATCATTCTCAGCCCTTTTGAAAACGATATATCACGCCACTTCCACGCACGCAGAATGTTTATGGGGGCGCAAGCCATCAGTCCGCTGGGTATCATGGAAGCTGACCCACAGGTCATTCAGGCAGAACAACGGCTGCTCGAGCAAACTGACGAACTGATTGTAATGGCAGATTCCTCAAAGTTCGACAAGCGATCAGGCTTGATTATCACCGCGCTGGAACGCGTGCATACCATCATTACAGATGAAGGTCTGTCTGACAGTGCGGCAAGTATGCTTGAGCAGGCAGATATTAATGTCATTGCTACCCCCTTGAATTCGACAGTGTCGAAAAAATCGTCCTGATCATTTTGGTCAGTACTTAACTATCGGAGATCTTTCCGGAGGAAACTATGAAACTACTACGAAAACTACTCGTTGCTACGGCTGTAGCCGCAGTCATGACCACACCGGCACAAGCCGAATCTAAACGCATTGCCCTTGTTGTCAAGGCACTGGGCATCGGCTTCTTTGAAGCGGCTGCCAAAGGCGGTGAAGAAGCAGCCAGTGAAATTGGTGACGTTGAGCTAATCTATACCGGCCCCACCGACACCACAGCAGAAGGCCAGATCGAAGTCATAAACTCTCTTATTGCTCAGAAAGTCGATGCCATTGCGGTATCTGCAAACGATCAGGATGCGCTTGTCCCGGCACTGAAAAAGGCAATGCAACGCGGAATTAAGGTGATTTCGTGGGACTCGGGTGTTGCCAAAGATGGCCGAATGTTGCACCTGAATCCTTCTTCAAATCCGCTGATTGGAAATATGATTGTTAAGCTTGCCGCAGATCATTTACCCGATGGCGGTGATGTCGCGGTGTTATCTGCCTCAGCCACAGCGACAAACCAGAACATCTGGATTGAGGAAATGAATAAGGTAAAAGACCAGTACAACGGCATTAACGTTGTGGCTACTGTATACGGTGACGACCTGGCAGATAAGTCTTATCGTGAGGCTGAAGGCCTGATGAAATCGCATCCCGAGCTCAAGGCGATTATCGCTCCGACCTCAGTAGGCATCGTTGCCGCTGCACAGGCGGTATCCGATGCCGGTAAAGCCGGAGAGATCAATGTCACCGGTTTGGGGCTGCCATCAGAAATGGCAGGCCATATAGAGTCCGGTGCGTCGAAGTCTTTTGCTATCTGGAATCCAATTGATCTGGGCTACTCTGCGGTCATGCTGGCAAACTCCCTGATCGAAGGTGCGGAAGCAGGCCCTGGAGCAGAAATAGAAATGGGGCGAATGGGTGCCTTGACGCTGGATGACAACAATGAGGGCGCGATGGCAGATCCATTTGTTTACGACGCCTCGAATATCAACGATTTTAAAGATATCTTCTAGCCTCGCCGTCTGCAGCACACGAAGCGAATACTTCGTGTGCTGCCGCTTTGCGCTATCACCTCACATGAGCACCTGCTCAGCTTACAACACTGAACTTCTCGTTATATCTCTATGTACTGAATAAGAACATTAACGTTTATAGGCCGTATGAATCATTCAGACAACAACAGGCAGATAGAACCAGCACAGCCCGTTCTAAGCCTCACCGGTATCAGTAAAGTATTCCCTGGTGTAAAAGCACTCAATCAGGTATCACTGGAACTCTATCCTGGAGAGGTTACCGCACTGGTCGGTGAAAACGGCGCCGGGAAGTCCACCATGGTGAAGGTACTCACCGGTATCTATCAACCGGATGAAGGACAGATCTCCCTTGATGGAAATGCAGTTATCTTTCCTACCTCAAATGCAGCTGCCACCGCAGGCATCACAGCGATCCACCAGGAAACCGTACTATTTGACGAACTCAGCGTCGCCGAGAACATATTTCTCGGCAATGCACCTAAGGGGCGTTTTGGATTAATCAGTACAAACACAATGAAACGCAAAGCCCGGGAATTGCTGCACCGGGTCAATGCTGATATTGATCCGGACACTCCACTGCGTGAACTCGGGATAGCCAACAAACATCTGGTGGCCGTTGCACGCGCCCTGTCAGTGGATTCAAAAGTGGTCATTATGGATGAGCCTACTGCGGCTCTGTCTCTAAAAGAAATCGAAGAGCTTTACACCTTAATAGGACAACTGAAACAACAAGGAAAAGCGATACTTTTTATCAGCCACAAGTTCGATGAGATCTTCCGTATTGCTGATCGTTATACGGTATACCGCGACGGACAAATGGTCGGCGGAGGATCTATTCACGAAACGACTCAGGACGAGCTCGTTCAGATGATGGTTGGGCGCCCTGTCGACCAGGTATTTCCTGCCCGTAAGGGGTTACTGGGGAAAGAGGTATTGCGGGTGACCGGATATAGCCACCCCACCGAATTTGCAGACATCAGTTTTACTCTGCATCAGGGAGAAATACTGGGATTCTACGGGCTTGTAGGAGCTGGGCGCACAGAACTCATGCAGTCGCTTTTCGGTATCACAAAACCGTCTGCCGGCGATATCTATATCGATGGACAACAAGCCGATATCAACTCACCAAAACAGGCAATCGCAAAAGGAATTGTGTATGTTCCAGAAGATCGTGGAAAACAAGGCACTATTCAAAATACGCCGATATTTCAAAATGTCTCGCTACCCTCTCTGGCCAATACACTAAAAAGAAAATTGCTGAACCCGAAAGCAGAGATTTCTCTAACACGCAAATACACTGAACGACTTGAGCTACGAGCTGCAGCGATGGATCAGCACGTAAACAAACTCTCTGGTGGCAACCAACAGAAAGTAGTGATTTCCAAATGGCTGGCTACTCAGCCGGGCATCATCATTCTGGATGAGCCAACCAAAGGTATCGATATCGGCTCCAAAGCGGCAGTGCACCATTTTACAGCAGAGCTGGCTGCCAGTGGCATGGCGGTCATACTGGTGTCTTCCGAGATACCTGAAATTGTCGGCATGTCTGACCGTGCTATTGTGATGAGAGACGGTCGTATTTGTCTTGAACTGAATAAGCAGCAAATGACACCGCAGGCACTGGTTCAAGCAGCAGCAGGGATTGGTAACGCCGCATGATCCAGAAAATCATCACTTCCCGCGAGATGATCCTTGCCACCGCAATTGTGATACTGGTTTGCTGTATTGCTTATGTATTTCCCGGTTTCATCGCACCCGCTAACCTTGCTGACGCGTTCAACGACACCTCCCCGTTGATTATCCTGGCACTCGGACAAATGATCGTCATACTCACCCGATGCATAGATCTGTCGGTCGCAGCTAACCTGGCACTGACCGGCATGATTGTCGCGATGATCAACACCCAGTTTCCGACACTACCCGTTCCGATACTCATCGTTATTGCAATCCTTGCCGGAACAGTGATGGGCGCAATCAACGGATTGCTTACGTGGAAACTGGATATCCCACCTATTGTGGTCACCCTCGGTACTATGACTATTTACCGCGGACTGATTTTCCTGCTATCCGAAGGACAATGGATAAACGCGCATGAAATGAGTGATTCATTTAAAGCATTTCCGCGACACGAAATTCTCCATCTGCCAGTGCTGTCGTGGATAGCTATCGGGGTTACCCTGCTGTTCATCGTTATGGTTTCCCGCACCCCACTGGGCAGGTCGTTCTACGCTGTAGGAGGCAACCCCGGCGCCGCGGTCTACGCAGGTATTGATGTAGGACGCACCCAGTTTATGGCGTTTACCCTATGTGGGGCGCTGGCCGGCCTAACCGGTTATTTGTGGGTAGCACGCTACGCGGTAGCCTATGTCGATATCGCCGGCGGCTTTGAGCTCGATGTGGTTGCAGCATGTGTGATCGGTGGTATTTCTATTGCCGGTGGTATTGGAACAGTGATCGGTACAGTACTTGGCGCTATCTTTTTAGGAGTAATAAAAAACGCGCTGCCCGTGGTTGGCATATCCCCTTTTGCACAACTGGCTATCTCCGGCGCCGCCATAATTATTGCTGTGGCATTTAACGCAAAATCCAGTCGTCAAAAAGGGCGGTTGATACTGAAACCACAGGAGTTAAAGGGGTGAGCAACCAACATACCCATGCCACCAGCCTGCCTGATCACCTCAATCCGCGCTGGTATCGAATTATCTCCAGCTGGGAATTCATGCTGCTGATCGTTGCAATCGCAATTTTTATTGTCAATAGCTTTGCGTCACCCTACTTTCTCGACCCATGGAATCTGTCAGACGCCACATTTAACTTTACCGAAAAAGCCCTAATTGCGTTCGCCATGGCACTACTGATTATTTCGGGTGAAATTGATTTATCCGTAGCCTCTATTATCGCGCTTGTATCAACCGCCATAGGGTATGCAGCGCAATTCGGTGTTAGTGTTCCAATGCTGGTTTTAATCGGATTGGCAGTAGGAATTTTATGTGGAGCATTTAATGGCCTGTTGGTTACTATGATGGGTTTGCCATCCATAGTGGTAACCATCGGCACAATGAGCCTGTTCCGGGGTATATCGTATATTGTGCTTGGTGATAAAGCATTCACATCTTATCCGGCTGAACTGGCCTACTTTGGACAAGGCTATGTATGGTGGGTGATCACATTTGAACTCACTCTGTTTGCCGCTGCCGCGGTTGTCTTTTATGTACTGTTGCACAAAACTTCATTTGGCCGGGCAGTTACTATCATCGGAAACAATTCAACAGGGGCGCTCTATTCCGGAATCAATGTCAGTCGAATCAAATTTATCCTGTTTTTGTTAACCGGACTGATGTCAGCCATCGCCGCTATCTGCCTCACTTCACGCCTGGGTTCAACAAGGCCGTCTATTGCTTTTGGCTGGGAGCTGGAGGTTGTCACCATCGTCGTACTTGGTGGAGTTAATATTCTTGGTGGCTCCGGCACCATCATCGGCGTCGTTATCGCTTCATTTATTCTTGGCATGGTTACATTCGGCTTCGGACTATTGAATGTTCCCGGCATAGTCATGTCGATATTTGTCGGTTTGTTACTGATCTCAGTGATTGCGCTGCCGCGAATCTGGATGAAATTTTCAGGCACCAGCCACTAAGTTGAAAACGCTTTCCCTATCAGGTACCAACATGGAAAAATATGCGTTCAAAATGATTCTCAATGACGGTATGTTGCATGAATACAAAGAACGTCACGATCAAATATGGCCCGAGCTGATCGATCTGCTAAAGAAAGCGGGTGTCTCTGATTACTCAATCTATCTGGACGAAGACACCAACATTCTCTTTGGTGTCTTATGGCGCACCCCGGATCACACAATGGATACACTACCACTGCAACCGGTCATGCAGAAATGGTGGGCCCATATGTCTGACATTATGCAAACAAACGCCGATAACTCACCAGTAGCTTCACCACTAACACCTCTCTTTCACATGGACTGACAATGTATTGTGTTGCAGTTATAGATATTGGAAAAACCAATGCGAAGCTAGCGGTAGTTGATGCCACACAGCGAAAAGAATTTGATGTTCTCACTACCCCGAACAACCTCGTGCAAAGCCCGCCCTACCCGCATTTTGATATTTCAGGATTATGGCAATTCATTGTAAACGGGCTGAGGAAATTTTCGAAAACCTACCAAATACAAGCAATCACAGTAACCACCCACGGTGCTTGCGTTGTACTACTGGATAATGCCGGAGAACTTGCCACACCTGTACTCGACTATGAACACAGGGGGCCGGACAGCTGCAGAGAAGCCTATGAAGAGATACGACCTCCTTTCAAACAAACCGGTTCTCCACCACTAGCGGGGGGACTCAACGTCGGTGCCCAGCTGTTCTGGCTTTTTCAAGAACACCCACATCTGCAAGACACCGTAAAAACGGTAGTTATGTATCCTCAGTACTGGACGTATCGACTTTGTGGCGTATTGGCCAATGAGCCCACATCGCTTGGTGCGCATACAGATTTATGGAATCCCACAGGCAGATGCTTTTCAGACCTTACCGACGCATTGCGTATCAAAAACAAAATCGCACAAATAAAACCGTCGACGAGTCTGCTTGGAAGTGTGACACCAGAAATTGCCAGTACCACTGGACTCTCTGCCGATACAAAGGTGTACTGCGGTATTCATGACTCCAATGCCTCACTGTACGCTCACCTGAAAAACCTGCAGCCACCCTTTGCCGTCGTTTCAACCGGCACCTGGGTTGTTTGTATGTCTGCGGGCAGCGACGCGACTGATCTGGATGAGTCACGAGATACGCTACTAAATGTCAGTGTACCTGGGGACCCAGTCCCTTCCTGTAAATTTATGGGTGGACGGGAATACGACTATCTGGTGAATAAATACGAAGCGCAACAGGTCGACAAGGTCATTACTGACATATTCGCGAAAGACGCTTACATTCTTCCCTCGGTAGAAGCATCTACCGGCCCTTTTCAAAACTCCGCCTACCAATGGACAGTCGATCCCTGGCAACTGTCGGCTGAAGAGCGCTATCAGGTTATTTGTTTTTACCTGGCGCTAATGACGGACACTTGTCTGTCACTTTGTCATGCAACGGGCCCAATTATCGTGGAGGGTCCATTCACACAAAATACTCTGTACTGCGCCATGCTGCGAGCTGCCACAGGCCGTGTGGTCTCTGGCAACACCAGCGGATCCACCGGCACCAGTATCGGTGCGGCGCTACTTGCACAAAGTACATCAGATAATTTCTCCGAACAGTATCTCAGCCTTGCCGACGATTTCGATGAAGCCGCCTTAAAGGCTTACAGCGATAACTGGCGACAACGAACACTGCTCCATACCGGGAGTGGTTTTTTTCACTGAGATCAAACTGTCGTGCGCTTCAGGTCAGCGCAAAATTATCGGCCTGCAGGCCGTTCAGTTGCGAGTTCAACGAATGCAATGCCCGCCAGAATATTTCCAGGCATCATTCATTTATAAACTCAGAGATTCTAACAAAGCCGCAGGGCGCAAACACCACAGGTGCTGTGTTGATATACAGCACCTCTTTGCAACAATTACGGATTAAGGATCATATCAGCGCCTTTTTCTCCGATCATAATCGTCGCAGCACAGGTGTTTGAGGAGGTCACGGTGGGCATCACCGATGCATCGATCACTCGAATACCATTGAGGCCATGCACTCGTAAATCAGCACCAACAACCGCCATAGGATCACTGGCTGGGCCCATTTTACAAGTGCCAACCAAATGATACCCCGTGTTGCCGGTGTCCCGAATATACTGCAATATTTGTTCATCGGACTGCACGGCATCTCCCGGCATCTCTTCTTGTCTATATACCGGCTTAAACTGATCTGACTGTAAAAAACGCCGGGCAAGCTTCACTCCGTTAATCGCCACGCGTTGATCACGTTCATCCACCAGATAGTTCGGTTGCACAACCGGCTTTGCGTGCACATCTGTTGAGGTAATTTTTATCGTGCCTTTGCTGTACGGACGCTGCTGAGTAAATCCACAGGTAATGGCGGGAAACCGATCCAACTCATAGACCCGCCCTGGCCGATAGCTGCCATGGCTGAATACAAACTGCAGATCGGGTTGCTGCTTTGAAGCATCCTGCCCCGCAAGCACTGCATCAGAATTTAAAAACGCATAGGCAATCGATGGGCTCCATGATAAAACACTCGGCTTACCGGTAAACCAACGATATATCTCTCTGCCAAGACTCAAGCCTCGTGTTTGTGAATTAAGAGAGTCAACACCATCCTGCAGTCTGGCCGCCAGTCGGACAAAATAGTGATCCTGAAAGTTTTCCCCTACACCCGGAGCATCGCGGACAACCGGGATACCAAGAGACTGCAATAGCTCGCCACTACCTACCCCGGAGCGTTGCAGCAAACAGGTTGTGTTTACCGTACCACAACACACCAGCACCTCTCGACGACATTGTATTGTGGAAGTCGAGCCGTCACGCTCAACTTCGACTCCGATGGCGCGTCCGTTATCAAACAACAGGCGTCTTGCCAGTGTGTTTTTCATAATATGGACATCGCCATTGCGCAACGCAGGTTTCAGGTAGCGGTCTGCAACATTCTCTCGCCTGGCGTTGTGAATAAAACGTTGATAGTAGCCGGTGCCAAATTGTGATTCGGCATTATAGTCATTGTGTTTAGGAGCGCCGGTCAGTGATGAAACAGCGTCGATGAAGCTGTTGCAAAGCGGATGTGACTGATCAGGATCACTAATACGAAGTGGCCCGCTACTCCCGCGGTACTGCGACTGAACACCCTCTCTTGTTTCTGCTTTTCTAAAGTAAGGCAGCACTTCACGGTGCGACCAACCGGGATTCCCAAGTGATTCCCAATGATCGAAATCATGCGATTGACCGCGGTTATAGATGAGCCCGTTAATGGAGGTTGATCCACCCAACAGTTTTCCCTGCGGCAGGTAAACGTTACGACCACCGGTATTGGCACCAGCCTCACTCTCGAACTGCCACATCATCGCAGGCTTGCGCAAATTGCGACCAAAGCCGGCAGGCACATTTACCATTAGTTTGTTGTTGTCCGCTCCCGCCTCAATGACACAAACTGATCCGGCTTTTGCTTCAGCCAGTCGCGCTGCGACAACAGACCCTGCGGCACCACTACCCACAATTACAAAATCAAACGAATCCGCCACGTTATTCCCCCGGTTG